>CANQUE010000007.1 GCA_947626905.1 uncultured Oscillospiraceae bacterium | reverse complement strand
CTTTACACCCCACACACATACTCTTTCCTCCATTATACCAAAAACTCCCCTGTTTGGGGAGTTCTTTGACAGACTGGCGCCTCTCAGCCTTGGCTGAGAGGCGTTTTTATGTTCTGTACTTCCAAAGCGCTCCGCGGGAGGGCGGAATATTTTCCCATTTATACCCAGAGGATGGACGTTCGTGCAGGAGGGGTTGATTTTCCCCGCCGGCTCTGTTATAAAGGGGCCGGTGACCGCCTTTGGCGGCCGAAAATCAACGTGTTTTGAAGGGAGAGCGAGATCATGAGTACGTGGGATAAGGTCTATATGGTCGTAGGGATCGTTGCCAGCATCGGCGTGTTTTCCGTATGCAATGTGCTGGCCGAGAACCTGGAGGGATGGATCAAGGTCCTGGTCAGCGTGCTGGCCTGCCTGAACGCGGTCGGCGTTATCGGCTTGGCCCAGAGCGTGAAGAACAAGGGCAAGAAGCAGTAAACCGGCGGATATCGCCAGGGGGGAAGATATGCGTAAGTGTGTCAGATGCGGCGCGGAGATGGAAGAGGATTTTGTGTTCACCGGCGCCGGCGGCAACGTCATCCGCCGCAAGGGGCTGAAGGGAAAGGCGGTCTATCCCAAGGCGGCCGTATGCCCTGCGTGCGGCGAGGTGTCCGTCTATGTGGAGGACTTTGAAAAGCTGAGGCAGTAAAGGGCCGGAAGACCCTCTGGTATCCGGTGCAGAACGACCAGAAAGCCGTGCGGTGATCCGCACGGCTTTCTGGCGACTATGGATCAGCGGTCCGCGAAGGAGCATTTTTCCCGGGGCATTTCTTCCGCCTTTGCCGATCCCATATAGCGAATGGCCCGATCCCCGTATTTTTCCCGTATGGCGTCCACCGCCGCGTCGATGCGCCGCTGGCCGTCCCGGCGGCGATAGTCGGTGAAGAGATCCATCTGCTCCGGGCTTTCGGCGGGGGAGAGAGCTCCCAGCCGCAGTCCCAGTCCCCGCAGCGCTCTGGGCCAGGCGTGGAGCTGGTCGAACAGGGCCATGGCCCGTTGATACAGCTCCCGGGTGATGTCCGTAGGCCGGGACAGGGCGGCCTGCCGGCTGCTCCAGCCCAGCGTTTCGGCGTCCCGGACGGCCACCTCCACCAGGGAGGTCATGTACCGCCCCGCCCGGAGCCGGCCTGCCACCTCTTCCGCCAGGGCCAGCATCACCCGGCGGGCGTCCTCTTCACAGGTCAGATCCCGGGGCGGCGTGGTGGAGTTGCCGATGCTCTTCACGGGGGGCGGGCGGTCGAACCGGCGGACAGGGCTGTCGTCCCAGCCGTTGGCGTAGCGGTACAGGGTGATCCCGCTCTTGCCCATCCGCAGGCGCAGACACTCCGGGTCCGCCTGGGCCAGCTGGCCGATGGTGCGTATGCCCATGGCGCCCAGGACCCGGGTGGTGGCCGGACCGGCGAACAGCAGCGTGTTCACAGGAAGCGGCCAGATCGTCTGGCGGAAGTTGGACCGGTCAAAGACCGTCACCGCGTCCGGCTTGCGGTAGTCGGAGCCCAGCTTGGCAAAGGGCTTGTTCCAGCTGACGCCCACGCTCACCGTCAGACCCAGCTCCGATTTCATCCGCCGGCGGATCTCCTGGGCGGCCAGATAGCCGTCCTTATGGGCGTAGCAGCCGGTGATGTCCAGCCAGCTCTCGTCCAGGCCAAAGGGTTCCTGCCGGTCGGTGAACTGGGCGTATATGGCCCTGGCGGCCCGGGAAGCGGCCTCGTATTTCTCGTAGTGGGGCCGGAGGACCACCAGCTCCGGGCACAGCTGCCGGGCCTGCCACAGGACCATGCCGGTCTTTACGCCGCAGCGCTTGGCCTCGTCGCTTTTGGCGAGAATGATGCCGTGGCGGGCCTGCACGTCCCCGCCCACCGCCACCGGCAGGCCCCGCAGGTCCGGCCTGTCCAGCAGCTCCACGCTCACATAGCAGGCGTTGATATCCGAATGTAAGATCACTCTCTCCATGCGTCTATTATAATTCGCTTATTTGGAGAAGTAAATAGTAAATTTTCGCCTATAATGAGAAATATATTGTTTTTTCTCTCGCCATAGTGTATACTGCGGCCATAGGGGGTGAGGCGTCATGGTGGACGATATCGGGGGAAAACTGGCGGCGCTGCGCACGGAAATGGGACTGTCCCAGCGGGAGCTGGCCCGAAGGCTGACAGAGCAGGGGGAACCGATCTCCGATAAGGCCCTCTCCAAATGGGAGAATGGCGCCACCCAGCCGTCGGCCCGCCAGTTTCTGGCGTTGTGTCAGGCGCTGGAGGTGGCGGACGTGTCGGGAGAGTTTATGCAGCAGGGGCTGACCCGGGGACTGAACTACGCTGGAAGGCGGAAGCTGGCGGAGTATGCCGATCTGCTGCGTCGGAGCGGCCTGTATGATCCCCGCCCGGAAAAGGGCCGGGCTATACGGCTGTATACGCTGGCGGCCAGCGCCGGCCCCGGTCAGTTTTTGGACGACGGGGATTTCCGGTGGATGGACGCCGAAGGGGCCCCGGACAAGGCGGATTTTGCCGTGCGGGTGGCGGGGGACAGCATGGAGCCCCGGTACCGGGACGGGCAGGTGGTATATGTGCGCTCTTCGCCCACGGTGGCGGACGGAGAGGCGGGGGTGTTTTATTGGCAGGGAAGCGGCTATATCAAGATCCTGCGGGATCGGCCGGAGGGCGTGTATCTGCACAGCCTGAATCCCGCCTATGAGGATATCCCGGTGACCGACCCGGCTCAGCTGCGGGTGTTCGGAAGAGTACTGTAAGGAGCGAAGGAGATATGAAACTGGACTGGAAGACCTGCCGGCGGGCGGGCATCGCGGCTTTTTTGCTGTATCTGGCGATCTACTACTGGAAGACCGTGTCGGGCCTGCTGGGCCTGTTTCTGGGGGCGTGTGTGCCTCTGGTGCTGGGCGCGGCCATCGCCTATCTGATCAACATCCTGATGACCTTTTATGAGCGCCACTGGTTTCCCAAGAGCAAGGCGAAGGCCGCCTCGGCTTCCCGCCGGCCGGTGTGCATGCTGGCGGCGCTGCTGACGGTGGTGCTGGTGCTGGTCCTAGTGGTGCAGATGGTGGTGCCAGAGTTTCTCTCCTGCATCAACGCCCTGATCCGTCAGGCGCCGGCGGCGATGAACGAGCTGCTGGGCAACGAGGCCATCAAAAAGCTCATCCCGGCGGATATCGAACAGCGCCTGGCCGCCATCGATTGGAAGGCGCTGGTGAGCAGCGTCAGAAAGATCCTGCTGGGCGGCTTCACCGGGGCGATCAACGCCGTCGGCTCCATTTTCTCCGGCACGGTGACGGCGCTGTTCGCGCTGATCTTCGCGGTGTATATCCTGCTGGGCAAGGACACCCTGCGCCGGCAGTGCGACCGGCTGATGGACGGCTATCTGCCGGAGAAATGGCGCGGCCGGGTGCGCTATGCCCTGGGGGTGCTCAACCGCAGTTTCCACAGCTACGTGGTGGGCCAGTGCACCGAGGCGGTGATCCTGGGCGTGCTGTGCATGGCGGGCATGAGCCTGCTGGGCTTCCCCTACGCCGCTATGATCGGCGCGCTGGTGGGGGTGACGGCCCTGATCCCCGTGGCGGGGGCCTATATCGGCGCGGGCGTGGGCGCGTTCATGATCCTGTCCGTATCTGCGGAGAAGGCCCTGTGGTTTTTGGTGTACATCGTGGTGCTGCAGCAGCTGGAGGGCAACCTGATCTATCCCAGGGTGGTGGGCTCCTCCATCGGCCTGCCGGGCATCTTCGTGCTGGCGGCGGTGACCGTGGGCGGCGCCATGTTCGGCGTGCTGGGGATGCTGCTGGGCGTGCCGCTGGCGGCGGCGCTGTATCAGGCGCTGCGGGACGACCTGGCCCGCCGGGAAAAGGCCGGCCCCTGAGGGGCGTTTCGCGCAACAGAAAGAGCGTCCCCGTCCGAATGGACGGGGACGCTCTTGGTCTCTCGCTCAGTAGAAGGAGGCCACCGGCTGGGCCGGGGGCTGGGCGGCTTCGATCCGCTCCGCCGTCAGCACCGGGCCGCGCCTGCCGTAGCCCTTGTGCCATTTCAGATCTACCTTGGCGGTGACGGTGACCCACTGGCCCTTGGAGAGGGAGGCGGCGTCGGGCCAGCGGCAGATCAGGCCGGTGAATTGGATGTCGTTGGCGCAGCAGGTCATCAGCTGGCGGCCAAAGACGAAGTTGTCCGCCGCCAGGCGGGGGCTTTTCGCCACCATGCCCTTGTAGCGCACGGTCTTCCCGTCGTACTTTTCCATGTTTTCCGACAGGTCCGCGTAAAACAGGGCATAGTCCCCGTCCTGGATATCCACCACCGGGGCGTTCAGATCGAAGGGCAGGGGATCTTCGATCTCATCGTAAGCCACGCTGCCGTCCGGGGCCTCATAGGCGATGTCGCACCGGCGGTTGGCGGCCCGGACGATCTTGTGCATCTCCATCCGGTCCAGAGAGGCGGGGCAGCGGTTGAATACCACCAGCTCGCAGCTTTTCAGCTTGTCATACACCAGCTGGCGCATGTTGGCGTTGTAATTGACGAAGGTGCCCGCTTCGCAGAACAAGAACTCCTGGGCCACCACCCAGCCCTCCGGCAGGTTCTGATAGAGGCTGTCCAGCATCCACATGCCGTTGTACTCCACCAGCACCCGCTCGGCCCGGGTCTTCTTCAGCAGCGCCTCCAGGTAGGGCCCCTGCAGATCTTCCTCGGACTCGATGGGATGGATAAACACGTTTTTGCCGGAAAAATTGTCGGGGACATATTCTTCCTCTCCCTCCTCGCACAGCAGCAGCAGCGTCCGCTCGCCTTGATTGAAGCGGGGGTCCTCCAGCGTTTCCTGGATGAAACGGGTCTTTCCGGCCTCCAGAAAGCCGGTGAAAAGATAGACGGGGATCTGCTTCACAGTCCGAACAGCTCCTTTACGGCGTCCTCGTTGAGCTGGGAGCCAATGACGCATACCCGTCCGGCCACATTGGCCGGGCCGGAGCGCACGTCCTTCTCGCCGGGGGTATAGTCAAAATGTACCCATGTCCCGTCCGGGGCGGCCACATAGCCCTTGGCCCGGACCACCAGGCCGTAAACGGACTGCTTCTCCAGCTGGTCCAGAATGGCCCCAATCTGGTCGGCGGTGTATTTTTTGCTGGTTTCCGCGCCCCAGCTCTGGAACACCTCGTCCGCGTCGTGGCCGTGGTGATGATGATGGTGGTGATGGTGATGCTCATGGCCGCAGCCGCAGTGGTCCTCCTCATCCCCGTCACCATGGTGATGGTGCTCGTGGTCCTCGTCTTCATCCTCGTGGTGATGGTGATGGTGCTCGTGCGCATCCTCGTCCTCATCGCCGTGGTGATGATGGTGATGGCATTCGCAGTCCGGGTCGTCGCACTCCTCTTCTTCCTCCCGGTAGTGCTCCTCCAGCAGGGCCGCCAGCTCCGCGCCGATGGCGTTCTTCCTGTCGATGGCGTCCAGGATCTGGGCCCCGGTGAGCTGGCTCCAGTCGGTGGAAATGATCACCGCGTCCGGATTCTTCTCCCGCAGAAGGGCCTCCGCCTGGGCGACTTTCTCCGCCGGAAGGTTCCCGGTTCGGCTGAGGACGATGCAGTTGGCGGACTGGACCTGATTGTTGAAGAACTCGCCGAAGTTTTTCATATACAGCCGGGCCTTGCCCGCGTCCACCACGGTGGTGAGACCGCCGAGGACGAACTGCTCGCCCGCCTCCTGGACGGCGGCCACGATCTCCGACAGCTTCCCGACCCCGGAGGGCTCGATGAGGATGCGGTCGGGGTGGTATTGCTTCGCCACCATCTGCAGGGCCTGGCGGAAATCACCGGTCAGACTGCAGCAGATGCAGCCGGATTCGATCTCGTTGACGACGATGCCGGCGTCCTTTAAAAAGCCGCCGTCGATGCCGATCTCGCCGAATTCGTTTTCGATGAGCACCAGCTTTTCCCCGGCATAGCCGTCGGAGATCAGCTTTTTGATGAGTGTGGTCTTCCCGGCGCCCAAAAAGCCGGAAAAGATGTCGATCCTTGTCATAGACGTTCGCCTTTCTGATATTGAAAATGGAATATAATAAACTGTTAACAACTTCCGCCGGGAGGAAGGGTATAATACCTTCCCGTAAGGGCCGCGGCATTTGCCGTGCAAAAGATATTGTAGCACATTTTTATTGCGATGAAAAGAAAAACTGCAATATATTCTTTCAGTCGGGGGAGATTGTATATTGTGACTATGGCATATTTCCGGGAGATATGATATACTGTCTGCTAACTGTAAAGAACTCTGTCCCCGGGGGATATGAGATGAGAAGGAAAGAAGCTCTATGAAGCGTCGCACTTCTGTGATATTGATCTTCGCCTGCGTCCTTCTGGCCGTGCTGGCGGCCTGCGTCCGGCGGAACACCGCCGAACAGCAGACGGACGGCGGGGATCACAGCGCCTATCACACCGTCACGTTCTATGACGAGGGCGGGCGCATCCTCAGCCAGGAGCCGGTGGAAGACGGCGGACATGCCCTGAACGTTCCCGAGGGGGACTGGCGGGATGGGACCGGCGCCGCGGTGGACCCGGCCAATGTGACCATCTGGTCGGATACGGACTTTTATATCCGCAGGCAGATGGAACTGCTCAGCAGCCACGTGCGCTATATGACCGGCGCCAACCGGCTGTTCCGGCCGGAGGAGCCGGTGACACGGGGCCAGACGGCCCAGATCGTCTGCTCGCTGCTGGGCGGCGGTCTGACCACGCCCCGGACGGCGGGGACGTTCTCCGATGTGCCGGCGGACAGCCCGTACAGCGCCGCCGTGCAGACGCTGTCCGGCCTGGGGATCATGGGGGGCTATGAGGACGGCACCTTCCGGCCCGACGCGTCCATCACCCGCAGCGAGCTTCTGGCGGTGCTGTGCCGGGCGGCGGGTCTGGAGGAGATCCAGGCGACCGCCTTTTCGGACGTGACGGCGGAGCACTGGTCCCTGGGGGCCGTGGCGGCGGCTACCACCGAGGGCTGGATCGCCGGCTATGGGGACGGCGGGTTTTATCCCGACCGGCCTGTGACGAGGGCGGAAGCGGTGACCATGGTGAACCGGGCCTGCGGCCGCACGCCTAACCGGACCGCCATCGATCTGATCTGTGAAACTTCCCCCTATGTGGACGTGCCCAAGAGCTATTGGGCTTACTATGATATCGTGGACGTGTCCTATTCCAACGAGCTGATGGCCTATATCATGGGCGAGGTGGAGGACGCGGAGCCGGGCTTTCTGGTCATCGGCGAGGACATGGTCCATGTGAACGCGGATAAGCGGCTGGACTATTTCCAGAAGGGCTTCCATACGGTCCAGGACGGCCTGGAGAGCGACGGAGTGTATTTCGTGCCCGAGGACGGCTACTTTGTCCAGCGCAACGAACCCGGCCTGCAGGAGCTGGACGGGTCCATGTTCTATGTGGAAAAAGAGGACGGGCCTTTTGTGTCCGACTATGATCTGGGGTATCTCCACTTTGGGGAGAATGGCCGCTATACCTCCGGCGACGAGAGCGTGGATACCTATCTGGACCGTGAGCTGGCGGATATCATCCAGGGCAAAACGGAGAACCTGCTGAACGAAGAAAGCCTCCGGGCGGTGTTCGACTGGATCTCCAAGACCGGCGGGTTCGACTATATGGTCCGGACCACCGGCTGGATGCGCGGCAGCACCAGCTGGGGCCTGGAGTGCGCCCGGGTCATGTATGAGACGAAGCACGGTTCTTGCTTCTATTGGGCGGGAGCGTTTTTGTACGCGGCCCGGCGGCTGGGCTACCAGGCCTATCCCGTCTGCGGCGGCGTGTTCTCCAACAACTCCCTGCATGCCTGGGTCATGATCGACGAGGACGGGGTGGAGTATATCTATGACGTGGAGCTGGACTGGGCTTTCCGCACCGGCGCCCACGGCCGGACCGCCCGCCGCCCCGGCATGGATATGTTCAAGGTGCAAAGGGGCCACGCCGGGGTCACCTATATCTTCCCTGGGGATACATACATCGCGCCGCCTATGGACAACGAGGAGCAGTTTGGCGAAGAGCCGGTCATTATCTGGCCCAGCGAATATGGCGCGTCCGCCTTTATCGTGGTAGACGGGGAGAATATCCCGCTGGAGACGACCTGGGCGGAAATGATCGATGAGAGCGGCAACATCAGCGGCTATACGGTCACGGCCGCCTATGAGGGCGTGGTATACTCCACCTTCATCCAGCTGTCCGGGCCGCCGGTGGATACGTCGCCCTCGCCGCCGGTGGATGCGACGCCCGGCCCGTCGGACGAGCCCGGCCCGTCGGATACGCCCGGCCCGTCGGATGCGCCTGGCCCCTCGGATGCGCCTGGCCCGTCGGACGAGCCCGGCCCGTCGGACGAGCCCGGCCCGTCGGATGGACCCGGCCCGTCGGATGCGCCTGGCCCGTCGGATGCGCCCGGTCCTTCGGACGAACCGGTGACGCCCACGACGCCGCTGGAGCCGGTGCAGCCCTCGACGCCGGCAGAACCGGTGCAGCCGTCGCTGCCCGAAGAGCCGGCGGGCGGCCCGGAGGAATGAGCCCGAACGAACCATAGAATAACGCCCGCGGAAAAGCGCTTCCCGCGGGCGTTTTTGTCGGGACGTTATGTTTTTTGCGCGGCGGCCTCCAGCCAGTCCAGGAGCGCTTCCGGCTCGTCGAATACGCCCACCGCGTCCAGCAGGCCGGGCAGGAAAAAGTCCTCCCGGGCAGCCTTGTCCAGAAAGACCAGCAGCCCGTCATAAAACCCCGCCACATTGAACAGGGCCAGCGGACCTGGATGCAGGTCCAGGGATCGGAGCGTGATCGCCTCAAAAAGCTCGTCCAGCGTTCCCACCCCGCCGGGGGCGGCGATGAAGGCGTCGGAGCGGGCCGTCATGACCGATTTGCGCTCCGCCATGGTGGCGGTAATGATCTCCTCGGCGGCATAGGGGATAAGGACGCCCGGCTTTTGGAAAAAATCCGGGGCCACGGTGACGATCTGGCCGCCAAAGGCGTGCATGCCCCGGGCCGCCGCGCCCATCATGCCGCTGGCGCCGCCGCCGAAGACCATCCGGTGGCCCCGCCGGGCCATGGCCTGGCCCAAAAGCTCCGTTTGGGCGATATAGATCTGTGGCACCGTGTCCCGGGCCGAGCCGAACAGACAGATATTCATGGCCGCTCCTTCCGCTGGCTGATGGAATAGCGCCGGGGCGGGGAGATCCCTCGCGCCCCTGTTTGCGGCGAAACGCCCCGGCGGGATAAAATAATTATAACAGAGGTAGCATTTCTTTGCAAATGCTGATACAATGAAGAAAAACCGGGCATATGACCCGCCGCCCGGGCGGAAAGGAGACTGTATGGAAAAGGATATCCGCATCGCCCAATGGATAGACGACCATAAGGACGAGCTTTTGGAGGATCTGAAAACACTGTGCCGCGTCAAGAGCGTTTCCGGCCCGGCGGAGGAGGGCGCTCCCTATGGGCCCGGGCCGAAGAAGGCTCTGGAAACGGCTATGGCGCTGTGCGCTGGATATGGCTTTGAGGTGAAAAACTGGGGGGACCGGGTGATGACCGCGGACATGGGCCCGGACCGGCCGGAGCTGGATATGCTGGCCCATCTGGATGTGGTGGGCCCTGGGGACGGCTGGGACACGGACCCCTTCGCGCCGGTGGTGAAGCCCGACGGGCGGATCTATGGCCGGGGCGTGGCGGACGATAAGGGAGGCGCCGTGGCGGCGCTGTACGCCATGCGCTGCGTGAAGGAGCTGGGCTATCCCCTGGGCGGGCGCTGCCGCCTCATCCTGGGGACCGACGAAGAAAACGGCTCCAGCGACGTGGCCTGGTACTACCAGAGGGAGAAGCCCGCGCCCCATACCTTTACCCCCGACTCGGAGTTCCCCGTCTGCAACGCGGAAAAGGGCTTTTACCGCCTGCGGTTCACCAAGACCTGGGCGCCGGAAACGGCTCTGCCCCGGGTGGCGTCCCTGGACGGGGGATTCCGGGTGAACGTGGTGCCGGGCCAGGCGTGCGCGGTGATCGCGGGAATGGAGAAAGACGACCTGCTGGCGGCCGCCACGCCCCTGGCGGCGGAGCTGGGCGCGACGGTGCAGGCGGAGCAGACGCAGGCCGGTGTGAAGCTGACCCTCATCGCCAAGGGCTGCCACGCGGCCATGCCGGAGGGCGGCGTCAACGCCAATACGGCGCTGATCCGGGTCCTGAGCGCCCTGCCCCTGGGGGAGTGCGCCAGCACCGGGGCCCTGCGGGAGCTGGCGGCGCTGCTGCCCCACGGGGATTATTACGGCAAGGCCCTGGGCATCGCCCAGGAGGACGAGGTGACGGGGAAGCTGACGTGTTCGTTTACCATGATCCGGTTCACCCCGACGGGCCTGGAGGGACTGTGCGACTGCCGGGTGCCGGTCTGCGCCAACGAGGCCAACTGCAAGGCTGTGGCGGACGAAAAGCTGACCGCCCTGGGATATGAGGCCCAGGGAGAGATGATCCCGCCCCATCACACGCCGGCGGAGGGGACGTTCATCCAGACGCTAAACCGCTGCTATGAGGCCCATACCGGACGGCCCGGGGGCTGCTACTCCATGGGCGGCGGCACCTATGTGCACGATGTGCCCGGCGGCGTGGCGTTCGGCGTGGTCATGCCGGGCACGGAGGTGAATATGCACGGGGCCAACGAGAGCATCCCGGTGGCGGAACTGATCACCGCGGCGAAGATCTTTGCCCAGGCGGCGGCGGAGCTGTGCGCCCCGGCGGAATGACCATAGCCCCAGAATGATACCAGCCTCCCGGCTGTTGAGCCGGGAGGCTGTGCTTTTATGAGCGGGCCTGTACGAGAGGCCGGCGCTTATGGACCGTCCCGCCGGGCCCGGTATCCGCTCAGGCTCTGTTGGGCCCAGGTGTACTCTGAACGGTCCGGGCGGGAGAGCTGTCGGATGAGCTGGTCAAAGGCGGCCTGGCCCTCCGGCCCCGCCGTTTGCAGGGGCGGCAGAGCGGGGAGGACGTCGCACCCCAGCCGCCGCAGATAGTCTGTGTCCAGCTGGGAGAGGGCGCCGGAAACATAGCCGTCCACGTTGTACCGGGCGATCATGCCGCAGGGGTTGGCCAGGCACAGAAAACACCAGAGCCCCAGAGCGAAACCGCCAGCCACCCGGAAAAATCCGAAGCCGGGGCGGATCAGCTTCCAGCCCGCCGCCAGCAGGCCCACCGCGGCCACCGCCATGGCCCACAGCGTCAGCAGCCGCAGCACGCTCATGCCAAAGGCCAGGATATACAGCCGCATCCGCCAGAAAGCGGAGAGAAGGATCACGGCGGTCAGCGCCAGCAGCAGCGCGAAGCCCGCCCGCAGCAGCTTCCCGCCCCGGGAGGTGAAGCGGGCTTCGTCCGTGCCCGCCAGGCACAGCCCCAGATTGATGGCCGCCACCGCCACCAGCTGGAAAAAGCCCGACCGGGCATATTCCGCCCATCCGCCGGCCATGGAGGCTTCCTCTGCGCCGCCGAAAAGATATTTGATCTGGATATAGCAAAAGATCATGTAAACGATATCCAGCAGCACCGTCACCGGCAGGAACAGGGCCGCCCGGCGCGGCTTGGCCTCATGCGGCGGGGACATGGCCGGCGCGTCCTCCCGGATGAACCAGAGGGCGGAGGCGATGCACAGCGCCAACACCACCGTACGTGCCGCCCGCCAGAGGAGCTCCGGCAGATCGCCGGGGTCCAGCCCTGTGAAGAAGCTGCCGAACACCGCATCCGCGCTGGACAGCAGCCACAGGACCAGGGCCACCACCGGCACGGCCGCCAGCAGCGCCAAGAGGTACCGGCCCTGCCCGCTCCGGTCCCGGCCCAGGCGCCGCAGCGACCGGAAGGGCCGGTCGATCCGGGTGAACAGGGCCAGCACGGCCAGCATCACCGTGCCGGGGACGGACCGGGCCTGGCCGCAGCGGATGTGGCCGGACAGGGCGAAGGTGGCCATGGCGGCGACGAACAGGATGACGAAGCAGTTCATCATCAGAAAGATGTCCGACGCATACAGCGCGCAGCTTCCGGCCACCGCCAGGGCCGCCGCCGTGCAGAACAGGCTCCCGGCGCTGATATGCGCCTTCCGGCCCAGCACGACCAGCACCGCCCCGAAGTGCAGGCACACGATGGCCAGCACCCCCAGGTGGGGAAAGTGCAGGTTATCCAGACTGAAGCAGGAAAAATAGAACGCCGCCATGGCCAGAGCCAGCAGGGGGATGGCCCCGTCCCGCCAGGTCAGGGGCATCTGGGGAACAGGGGCGGCCTCGGCGGGGGAGGATGCCCCGGCGGTTTCCATCATATCAGACTTGTTCTCATCCATCGTTCTCGTCCTCCCGAAATTCCAGGATATCCCCCGGCTGGCAGTCCAGCGCCCGGCAGATGGCGTCCAGGGTGGAAAACCGCACGGCCTTGGCCTTTCCGGTCTTGAGGACCGACAGGTTGGCGATGGTGAGGCCGATCTTCTCCGACAGCTGGGTCAGGCTCATATGCCGCTTGGCAAGCATCACATCAAGGTTTACATAAATCATAATACTGCCCTCAGATGGTCAGGTCGTTCTCGTCCTGGAGCGCGGCGGCCTTCAACGTCAGGTGGCTCAGGGCCGCCGCGGCCACGGTGATGGCCACGCCGACGCAGGCCACGAACAGGCACCGGATCACGGCTCCGAACACGTCGCCGTCCAGCCGGCTGAAGAAGCTGTCCGAGGGGGCATAGGCGGCGGAGATGTGGAACCTGTAGATCAGCCCGTAGACCAGCATGACCACGTCCAGCACCGTGTCGGTCAGGGCGCAGAAGCTGATGCGCCGGAGCCGCCGGGCGTTTTCCATGCAGAAGCTGTTGTTTTTCCCGATCTGGGTGAAGATGTTCCAGGCGTCCCAGAACACCAGCAGCGGCGGCAGGAGCATCAGGCACAGCAGCAGGGGATAGGCCAGCACATAGGCGCCGTCCACGATGGCCAGGCCCAGCATCCGGCCGAACCAGTTGGCGAACACCAGCCACACAAGTCCGCACAGGACCACCACGGCCCGCAGGAGGATGGAAAGCTCTTTCTGTTTCATGAAAATCACCTCCGATTTGCCCACAGTATAGCGCGGGCATTACCGAATGTCAATAAAAATTTATTGAATTTCGATAAAAACCATTTGTGCCGCATAGTTTCGACACCTCTCGCATACCTTCTACGGGAGGGATGCGGATATGTTGAGCCGGTTTTCTGAATTTCGTTACAAAGAGGTCATCAACGTGCGCACGGGCTGCCGCCTGGGGTACGTGTGCGACGCCCAGTTTCAGTCCCCGGAGGGGCGGATCACGGCGCTGATCGTGCCGGGGAAGGCCCGGTATTTTGGCTTCCTGGGCCGGGAGGACGACTATATACTGCCCTGGGAGTGCATCAGCCGGGTGGGAGAGGACATCATCCTGGTGGAGTCGGACCACGGCGTCCGGCGGGAAAAACGGCCTAAAAAGCCCTGGTTTTAGGCGAAAAAGTACTTGAAATAGAGGCATTGCTCTGATATAATATTCCAGCTTGCCTATTACGCACGGACGCCGACGCACGGCCCTGTCCCGGAAGGGTGGCCGCAAGGATGAAACGTCCGGAGGGTAAAAACTGAAAAAATAAGGAGGAAAAAACGTAATGGCAGTAGTAACGATGAAGCAGCTCCTGGAGGCCGGCGTCCACTTCGGACACCAGACCCGCCGCTGGAACCCCAAGATGGCGGAGTACATCTACCTGGAGCGCAACGGCATCTATATCATCGACCTGCAGAAGACGGCCAAGAAGCTGGAGGAGGCTTACGCCTTCGTGCGCTCCCTGGCGGAGAGCGGCCAGTCCATCCTGTTCGTGGGCACCAAGAAGCAGGCCCATGACGCGGTGGCCGAGGAGGCCAGCCGGGTGGGCCAGTACTACGTGAACGCCCGCTGGCTGGGCGGCATGCTCACCAACTTCAAGACCATGCGCACCCGCGTGGACCGTCTCAACCAGCTCAAGCGCATGGCCGAGGACGGCACCTTCGATATGCTGCCCAAGAAGGAAGTCATGAAGCTCATGGGCGAGCAGGCCAAGCTGGAGAAGTACCTGGGCGGCGTGAAGGACATGAAGAAGCTGCCCGGCGCGCTGTTCGTCATCGACCCCCGCAAGGAGCACAACGCCATCGCCGAGGCCCGCAAGCTGCACATCCCCATCGTGGCCATCGTGGACACCAACTGCGACCCCGATGAGGTCGATTACGTCATCCCCGGCAACGACGACGCCATCCGCGCCATCCGCCTGATCTCCAACGCCATGGCCAACGCCGTGCAGGAGGGCCGTCAGGGCGTGGACGCCGAGGTGGAGCCGGCCGCCGCTCCCGTGGAAGAGGAAATCGCTAAGGAGGAAGAGGAATAATGGCTGCTGTTACCGCGAAAATGGTCAACGACCTGCGCCAGAGCACCGGCGCGGGACTGATGGACTGCAAGAAGGCCCTGGTGGCCTGCGACGGCGATATGGACAAGGCCGTCGATTATCTGCGTGAAAAGGGCCTGGCCAGCGCTGGCAAGAAGGCCAGCCGCGTGGCCGCCGAGGGCATGGCGTACGCCACCGTCATCGACGGTGTGGGCGTGGTGGTGGAAGTCAACTGCGAGAGCGACTTCGTCGCCAGCAACGAGCTGTTCACCGGCTTCGTGAAGGACCTGGCCAAGGTCATCGCCGAGAACGACCCCGCGGACGTGGAGGCCCTGGCCGCCTGCCCTTGGGTGGACGGAAAAATGACCGTGGCCGACGCCAAGAACGAGGTGTTCCTGTCCCTGCGTGAGAATATGCAGATCCGCCGCTTCGCCCGGATCGCCGAGGGCCTGAACGTGCCCTATGTGCACATGAACGGCAAGGTGGGCGTGCTGGTGACCCTGGACACCGACAGCACCGCCGACGCGGTGGTTGAGCTGGGCAAGGACGTGGCGATGCAGATCTGCGCCATGCGTCCCCAGTACCTGGATAAGTCCCTGGTGGACGACGCGTTCATCGCCCACGAGAAGGAAGTCCGTCTGGCCCAGGCCATGCAGGACCCCAAAAACGCCAAGAAGCCCCAGCAGATCATCGAGAAGATCGTCATGGGCGGCATCGAGAAGTATTATAAAGAGATCTGCTTGCTCCAGCAGGCCTATGTGAAGGGCGAGGGCGAGGACGTGGCCGCCCATGTGGCCGCCGTGGCCAAGGAAGTGGGCGCCCCCATCGCCGTGAAGAGCTATCTGCGCTTTGAGAAGGGCGAGGGCATCGAGAAGCGTCAGGACGACCTGGCCGCCGAAGTGGCCAAGATGATCGGCTAAAAGGCCGGAAGATCCCATAGAAAAAGCGGCAGGCTGTTTTCAGCCTGCCGTTTGTCATAAGCGCCGGTCTGCGGAAACGGGGCCGCCCCCGCCGGAAAGCTCCGGCGGGGGCGCTCGTTATCACGCGTCCTCCGCGTCCATCCGGGCCATCTCATCCAAGAGGGGGCGGCAGATCTCCTCCACGGCGCCCTCCTCGGTGAACAGCCGCAGCCCGCACTGGGGCAGGACGGTCATATAGCCCACATTGTGGCCGCCGGTCGCCAACACTGCCTTCCAGACGTCCACGCCGGCCTGGAGGTCCTCCCGGGCCATATCCCAGATCTGGATGGCGGCCAGGGCGGAAGCGGCATAGCTGATATAGTACATGGGCTGCTCAAAATCATGGGAAACCTGCACCCAGGTATAGTCCACAGGGAAGTACTCCGGCACGCCGTACTCGGCGCATATGTCGGTATAGAGCTGGTTTATTTCCTCCAGCGTCATATCCGGCTGGGCGTAGACCCGGCGCTGGAACTCGTCGTGGATGCATCCGTCGAACACCGAGGTCATGATCTTGTCCAGGGTCACGAACCGGGCCGTGTCGGCGCCTTCGGTATAGATATCGTCGTAAAAGTTGGTGAACAGCATCTCAAGGCCGGTGGAATGGATCTCCAGCAGGTCAAAGCAATCCGTGGTGGTAATGAAATCGGGGGTGGGGTTGTAATAATCGTTGGTGAAGTGACCGAATTCGTGGCACACGGTCCCCAGATCGAAGCAGGTGCCGGTCTGGTCGATAAAGAGGAAGGGGCACTGCAGCTCCGGGAGCGAGATGGTATAATCGACCGCCATCCGGTCATCGCCGACGCCGATGTCGTACATCCCGTGGTCGATCATATAATCCAGCGGCTCCAGGAGCATACTGTCGATCTTTGGGGCGTATTCTTTGAGAACGGCCAGGAGCTGCTCCGAGTCCATCACCGGTTCGGCGGCGTCATAGCCGTCCCAAAGGTCGCTGAAATACAGGCTCTCGTAATATTCGGGGCCGAGGGCCTTCACCGCGTCGCAAAAGACCTGGGCGTCCTGGCAGGTGTAATCCCGGCCATAGACCTGTTCATAGGCGAGGTCGGCATAGCTGTCATAGCCCTCGATCTGGGCGATCTCGGCCCGGACGGCCACCAGCTGGGTGAAGATGGAGCCGGCCGCGTCATTCATGGCCTTCTGCAGGCCGTTATAGACCTCAAGATAACCGTTATAATCGCGCTGGGCCAGGAACTGGCCGGCAATGCCGTTCAGCATATCCATGTCCCAGGTCTTTCCGTCATATTCGTATGTGAAATTGCCGGCCATGGCCTCATAGTACTGATCGACCAGCTCATCCTCCCGGACAAACAGCTCGCTCTCCCGGTCGGTCATGGGAACATATCCGGCGTAATAGTCGGCGGAGATCTCGCCCACATGCTGGGCGAAGGCCTCGGCGCAGGGTCCCTCGGTCACGGCATGGGCCGCCGTGCAAAGTGCGTCCGATGCCTCGGTGTACAGCTCGTCGCTGTACAGGTTTTCCTCTGCCCAATACTCGTCTGTCACCGCAGCGGAGTATTTGACAGAGGCCATGACGCCCATGGTGAGCATATGATTTAGCTGGGCATACAGGGAATCAAAAAGGGCGATCACAGCCTCAGAGTCGTCCTGCTCGGCCAGGGCGGCGAGTTGGTCCGTCTGCCCATAAAACGGCTCCGGGTCGATGTGCTCATATTCCAGATCTTCCCAGTTGATGCCGACAAGGGAGTTCTCCTGCCCGGGACCTTCGGCCAAAGCGGGGGCGGCGGACCGTACGCCGGCGGAAATGGCCATGATGGCGGCAAGGATAAGAGATAGGATGGCGCGCATAAAGCTGACCTCTCTTTCGGTGACGGGCCTTCGCCCGACAGCGGTTTTGGGCCTGTATAGTATATCACATCTGTCCAAAAAAGAAAACACAGATCGTCCGGTATGCCACGGCTTCGGTTGACAACGGCGAGGCCATTGGATATAATGGCTGGCACTATGTTTGGAAGGCGGAGACCATGCATTCTACCGGCATACATAAATTTATAGGGGACAGGCGCTTTTACCGGCGCGCGCTGTCGGTGGCGCTGCCGATGATGCTCCAGAATGTGGTGACGAATTTTGTCAATCTGCTGGACAATGTAATGGTGGGGCAGACCGGCACAGCCTCCATGAGCGGCGTGGCCGTGATAGGCCAGCTGTTTTTCATTTTCAACCTGGTCATGTTCGGCACGGTGGCCGGGCCGGGCATCTTCTGCGCTCAATTCTGGGGCGCGGGGGACGAGAGGTCCTTCAAGGCGGCTTTCCGCTATAAGCTGATCAGCGGGACGGCCATCTGCCTGGTGTGCATGGGCGTGTTCGCCCTGTTCGGCGAAAGGCTGGCGGGCCTTTACGTCACCGGAACGCCGGAGCAGACGGCCCTGGTGATGGACAGCGCCATGGGATATTTGGGCATCATGCTGTGGGGGATGCTGCCCTTCGCCCTGAGCCAGGCGTACGCCACCACGCTCCGGGAGGCGGACAGGGCCGCGGTGCCCATGATCGCCTCCTGGGCGGCGGTGGGCGTGAATCTGGCCCTGAACTGGGTGCTGATCTTCGGCAGGCTGGGAGCCCCCGCCATGGGCGTGCGGGGCGCGGCCCTGGCCACGGTGATCTCCCGCTTCGCGGAGGCGGGCGTCAATATCCTGTGGAGCCACCGGCACAAAAACGAGGTGCTGTTCACCCGCCGGATGTGGCAGGGCGCGCCTATGGGCAGGGCCCTGCTGGGGAATATGACACGGCGGAGCATCCCGCTGATCCTGAACGAGACCCTCTGGTGCATGGGCGAGGCCACCCTTACGCAGATCTATTCCACCCGGGGCATCTCCGTCATGGCAGCCATGAATATAGCCTTCGTGCTGTCCGATCTGTTCACCACGGTGGCCTTCAGCATGGGCAGCACCATCGGCATCATCGTGGGCCAGGCCCTGGGCGCCGGACAGACAGAGCAGGCGGTGGACACAGACCGGAAAATGCTGGTGCTGGAAGTGGCCGTGGCGCTGGCCATCGCCCTGGGGATGATGGCGCTGAGCGGGCTGTTTCCCCGGTTTTACAACACCACCGGCGATGTGCGCGCCCTGGCTGGAGGCATCATATGCGCCATGGCGGCGCTGCTGCCGTTCAACGCGCTTTCCAACGGATGTTACTTTACCATGCGCTCCGGAGGAAAGACGATGGTGACGTTTTTGTTCGACTCCTGCTTCACCTGGGCGGTGCACGTTCCGGTGGCGTGGATATTGATCCATGGGACGGCGCTGGGGATCGTGGCGGCGTATACCCTGGCGGGCGCCACCGTGCTCGTCAAAGACGCGGTCGGGCTGGTGCTCGTCAAAAAACGCTATTGGGTCAACACCTTGTCCGGCGCGGGGAGAGAAAAAACAGAAACAGCGTGAAGCATATTCCGTTAAAAAGGGAAAAATTCTGAAACAACTCGTTGACAAGCAGCGGGATAGATGATAAAATTGTAACCGTATCGGGCTGTAGATAACAAAACATTAACAAAAAGATTACGAGCGACTCTTGTATTCTGGAGGTACGGTCTTATGAGGAAAGCATGGATCACGCTGGTCGTGTTTGGCATCCTGCTGTGCATGTTCGCCAGCCTGGGTGTGGCGGCCAATGCGGCGGAGGCCAACGATCCCATCTCCATTCTGGCGGTGAATGGGGACCATTTGGAAGAGGATTACATCGCTCTGCTCAAGAGCGGGTATGAGCACACCTATGTCATCGACGTAGCCGGCGGCGAATCCGAGACGGATCATGCCGGGTATGACGTGGTGTTCATGGGCCCGGCCCCTGCGGAAGAGGAGTCGGCGGCGGTGGAAGAGGACCAGGTGCTGGGAGAAGAGGATCTGGCGGCTGAAACGGCGGACGAGGCGCAGGATGTGGCCGTGGCCACCGGCCCTGTGACCGGCTCTATCACCGGCCCTGTGGAAGAGCCTGTGGACGAGGCCGACCCGGCGTCCGTGGAGGAGGAAGAAGAGTCCTCCTATACGCCGCTGTATGTGGGCCAGACCATCACCTATAACGTCACCCTCGCCAATGGCGTGGAGCAGATCGTGACGCTGGTGGGCGTGGACGGCAGCCTGACCGCCGACGATATCCGCGCGGCGCTGGCCGACGTGCAGGGCCACTTCATCGCCATCGGCGCGCCCGAGGCCGCGAAGGCGGTGGAGGAAGCCGGTGTGGAGCTGTTCCTGACGGTCAACGTGCCGGAGGATCTGGAGCTGAGCGGCACCACGGCGGTGGCCGACCTGCGGGACAGCGAAGAGGGCGAGAAGGCCATCTCCGTTATCAACTACAACGAAGACGACAAGCTGAGCGTGGATACCATCCCCCTGTCCTCTCTGGCTGTGGGCGGCCCCGGCATGGGACCGGTCCAGCCTTCGGTCGACGAGCCCGGCGTGGGCCCGGATATGTCCGGCATGGGCGGGAACGATGAGCCGATGACGGAAGATCCCGGCGTGGGCCCCGTCGTGCCGGAGGATCAGGCGCCTCCCGCTGAGACCCCGGAGCCTGAACCGGAAGAGGAGGAGCCTCCTGTGGTGACCTACACCATCACCTACGCGCCCGGCGAGGGCGCCGGCGAAGCGGTGCAGAACGCGGTGGAATCCGACAAGAACCTGATCATCCTCAGCGAGTTCGGTTTTGAAGCCCCCTCCGGCAAGGAATTTGCCGGCTGGCTCATCAACGATGAGATCCATGACGCCAAGACGGAGTTCACCGTGGAGGGCGATGTGGAGGCAGTGGCCCAGTATAAGGACGTGGCCCCCGAAGAGCCTGTCAACGTCCCTGTCACCGATAAGGACCCCGGCTTCGTGGAGGGGGAGACCATCGACGTGTGGCAGATCGGCGGCAACGATACGATGATGGTGTCCTTCACCGACGCCAAGATCAAGACCGTCAGCATCGGCACGGAGCAGTCCGCCGGGGCCGTCCTGACCCCCGGCGAGGGCTACTTTACCATCGACGACGACAAGACCGCCGTCATCATCAAGGATTATCTGGACGCTTTGGAGCCGGCCGACTATACCATCACCTTCTCCTTTGAGAACGATGAGGACGGCTCTGGCTACAAGGATGTGGCCCTTCCCATCACGGTGGAGCCCGGCGCTGCCGGAGCGGAGGCCGAATTCACCGAGACCTGGGACCGGACGGTGGAGTTCACCCATGATTTCGTCGACCGCACGCCCAATAAGCTGGAGATCAAGTTCGGCGAAGATGACTGGCGTGAGGCCACCCTGGACAAGGATTATAAGGTGGAAGGGAACAAGCTGATCATGCTGCCCGCTATGGTCAACGGCGGCAGCCGCTGGCAGCCCTGGGATAAGGGCGGCCACACCTTCCGCGTGAGTTTCACATCCGGCGATCCGGTGGTGTTCGCCGTGACCCTGGAGGGCGACGCGCCTGTTGCCACTCCCGAGCCCACCGTTGAGCCTACCGCTACCCCTGCGCCCACGGCAACGCCCGCGCCGACCCACAATCCCAACGGCGCGCCTGCCACCGGCAATACCAACAACTTCACTCTCTATGCCATCATCCTGGTCGTCTGCGCAGTGGCTGCCGTGGTCGTGGTGGTGGTCATGAAGAAGAAGAAAAACTGACCGGGACCAGCGCATCTTTACCGGGGCCGTGGGTTTACCACGGCCCCTTTGCAGGACTTATCGGAAGGGGAGGCGTTGCCATTTGAGGGGACGGTCGATTATATCCCGGGCGCGGAGGGCGGTACCGGCGCTGTTGTGCGCGGCGCTGCTGCTGCTGACCGGCTGCGGCGGGAGCGGCAAGGGCCCGTCGGCGGACGGCGGCGCGAGCTTTCGCGTGGCGCTGACGGAAGGGCCGGACAGCCTGAACCCCTTTGTTGCCACGAATCAGACGGCGGAGGAATTCTTCCTGCTGGCCTATGATCCTCTGTGGCGGCTGGACGCGGCGGGGGACCCGTCCGGGTGCCTGGCGGAGGACTGGAGCCTGTCCAGCGACCGGCTCACCTGGACCGTCCGGCTTCGGCAGGGCGTGACTTTTTCCGACGGCACGCCGCTCACGTCGAAGGACGTGCGCTTTACATATGAGAACATGGGCTCGTCCCATCTGTACGGCGACTGCATGGACGGCATTACCGGCGTCACCTGCCCGGACGATCGCACGGTGGTGATCACCACGGAGCGGATCAAGGGGGATATGCTGCTGTGCTCCGTGCCCATCCTGCCGGAAAAGGTGTGGCGCGGGTATGAGGACGATCTGGGAGAATTCGACAATGCGGAGATGATCGGCACCGGGCCGTTCGTCCTGAGCCAGGAACCCAACGCCCCCCAGGAGGAGCGCTGGAACTTCCTCACGAGAGAGGATTATTTCGGCGGCCGGGCCAAGATCGGCCAGGTGCAGTTCACCTATTACACCACCGAGTCCGGGGCCGCCAGGGCCATATCCTCCGGCGAGGCGGACGCGGCCGTGGGGATGACGGATGTGCAGCTCACCACCCTGGAGGGCGTGCCCGGCGTGCAGCTCATCCAGGCCTATCTGCCCAGCAGCCAGGTCTGGGCGCTGGCGTTCAATACCCGCAGCGATCTGTTCCAGCAGACCGGCGCAAGACAGGCGGTGGAATACTGTACCGACCGGGCGCGGATGCTGAATATGTCCTCCGGCCAGTCCAGCATGGTCGGTACTACCTGGGCCAGCCCGGGGGCGGATTATTTCTATCAGGTGCCCAATCCCCGGGACTACAACCCCTCCGCCGCCCTGGGCGCGCTCAACTCCCTGGGATATGCCGACATGGACAACGACGGGAACCTGGAGTTCATCGGCAACGAGGAGGAACTGGTGCTGCGGCTGTATACCAGCGCGGAGGACGACTGGTCCTCCACGGCGGCCAGCGTCCTTAGCGAGGATATGCAGACGCTGGGGATAAAGATCTCCTGGAAATCCACGGAGGGCAGCATCGAAGAGGTCTGCGGGCCAAAGGACGATTGGGACATGTGTATGCTCAGCTGGCACAACAGCGTCAACGCGGCCACCAGCGCCCGGCGCTTTTGCCCCTCGTCCAAGAGCCTTACCGGCTGGGACAGCGAGAGCTACACCCAGACCTATCAACAGCTTTGCCAGACGGACGACCCGGAGCGGATCAACGTCCTGGCCGGGCAGCTGCAGCAGATCGTCTATGACGACTGCCCCTATCTGATCCTGGGTTATTACAGCGACATTCAGGCGATCCGGAATGACCGCTGGACCGGGTACGATCAGGTCCTGGCCAGTTCGGGGGGCCTGTTCGGCATCGGCAGCGCGGAGCTTTACATGAGCGTTGAACCTGTGACGGCGGCAGAAGAATGACAAAGGAGCGCGGGATATGGAATTGACGATCAACACCGCCGCGAAGGCGGAGCAGCTTTCCGGCATCCGGGAATTCACCTATCTGGTCCGGTCTACCCCCGGGGCCATCGGCTTTACGCTGGGCGAGCCCGACCTGAACACCCCGGAGCCCATCAAACAGGCGGTGAAGGAGGCGCTGGACGCCAACGACACCCACTATCCTCCCGGCAACGGCTATCCCTACACGCTGCAGGCCATCTCTGACTACGAAAAGCGGGCCCATGGCCTGTGCTATTCCCCCGACGAGATCCTGCTCACCGATGGGGCCACGGAGGCGCTGTTCGTATCTCTGGCCACCGTGCTGAATCCGGGGGACGAGGTGATCATCCCCACGCCCGCCTTTGGCCTTTACGAATCCCTGGTGCGGCTGAACCGGGGCACGCCGGTGGCTCTGCCCACGGAGAACAACCGCTTCCAGATCGACCCGGAAGCGCTTCGGGCGGCCATCACCGCCAGGACCAAGGCCATCATCCTCACCAGCCCCAATAACCCCACCGGCTGTATCTATACGAAAAAGACGCTGGACGCGGTCCACGACGTGCTGAAGGAGCTGCCCGTTTTCGTCATCTGCGACGACGTGTACCGGGAGCTGGTGTATTCCGGAGAATATCACGCCTTTGCCGATCACCAGGACATGCGGGATCGGATCATCGTGGTGCAGAGCTTTTCAAAGCCCTACGCCATGACCGGGTGGCGGCTGGGATACCTGATGGCGGACGCGCCGCTGCGGGAGAGGCTGCAGGTGTTCCATCAGTATTGCGTCACCTCCGCGCCGTCCTTTTTGCAGCCCGCCTGCGTAAAGGCGCTGGACACGGACGTGTCCCCGGTGCGGGCGCTGTTCAAACGGCGCAGGGACTATGTGTTCGGACGGCTCACCGCCATGGGCCTGCCGGTCCAGGAGCCGGAAGGGGCCTTTTATATGTTCATCCCCATCGGCCAGTTTGGCCTGGATTCCAAGAGCTTTTGTAAAAAGCTCCTGGCGGAAGCGGGGGTGGGCCTGATCCCGGGCGTATACTTCGGCACCGAGGGCTATGTACGCATGAGCTACTGCTATTCGGACGAGGAGCTGAAAGAGGGCCTGGACCGGATGGAACGGTTTTTCAAAAAATGAGAAGATAAAACGATCCCGGCGCCGCGTATACGGCGCCGGGATCGTTTTATGGGAAGCGTTTATTTTTGCAGATAGAAGCTGACCAGCTCCTGCAGCAGATCGTCCCGGTCCAGACGGCAGATCAGCGCCCGGGCGTTGTTGTAGTTGGTGATATAGGTGGGGTCCTCAGAGAGGATATAGCCTACGATCTGGTTGATGGGGTTGTAGCCCTTCACCAGAAGAGAGCTGTATACGCTGGACATGATCTCCCGGATCTCGGCACTGTGGTCCAGGACCTTGAACTTACGGGTGGATTCTTCCATGGCTTATCCCTCCTTTGTATCACATGGACGATCGCTGTCATTAGTATAGCATACTTTCATTTTGAAAGATGTTACAAAAGTATTAAGAATAATTACGCGTCACCGGATCGCGGCGCCGTGTTCCGCCGCCAGGGCCGCAAGGATGGCGGACATGGTCTCGGCGGTGTGCTCCTCGGTGAGGGTCTGGTCCGCCGCCCGGAGCGTCAGGGAGAAGGCCACGCTCTTGCTGCCGGCGGGGATGGGATCGCCGGTATACACGTCGAACAGCTCCGCTTTTTCCAGATAGGGCTTTCCGGCGGCCTGGATGGTGGCCACCAGCGAGGCCACAGGGATATCCGCGGCGCAGACCAGGGCGATGTCCCGGCTGACCGCAGGGAAGCGGGGCAGGGCGGTGAAGGTCCGCTCCGGGCCCTGATGGGCGGCCATGGCCTCCATGCTGAGCTGGGCGTAAAAGCTGTTGTGGTCCAGACCGTATGCGTCGCAGACGGCGGGATGGATCTGGCCCAGCAGGCCGATGCACTCGCCGCCGGCGCTGATCCGGGCGCAGCGGCCCGGGTGGAAGGCGCCCTCCGCCGTTTCGGCGGTGAAAGCGGCGTCCTGCACCCGCATATCCTTCAAAATGGCCTCAACGCAGCCTTTGAGCTGGAAGAACCCGGCGCCGCCGCCGTATTCACCCAGTACCAGCCACATCCGCTCGTCCGCCAGGGGGTTGTCCGTCCGGGGATGGAACACCTTGGCCCGCTCATACAGCCGGACCGAGGGATTGCGCCGGGCGGCGTTGGTGCTCATCACCTCCAGCATGGAGGGCATGGGCGTGGTGCGCATGACGCTCCGGTCCTCGCCCAGGGGGTTTTGGATGACCAGCGCCTGGCGCAGGGGGGAGTCGGCCGGCAGGCGGATCTTGTCCCAGGCGCTCTTGCTGCCGAAGGAATAGGTGAGGATCTCGTTGAAGCCCATCGCCTGGCACAGGGCGTTGAGGCGATTGGTGAGCTTCTGCTTCTCGTTCCAGCCGCCCTGGGCGGTCTTGCCCCGGATCATGGTGGACTGGATCACGTCGTAGCCGTAGAACCGGGCCACCTCTTCGGCGATGTCGGAGTAATGCTCGATGTCGCTGCGCCAGGAGGGAACATGGATGACGTCCCCTTCCACAGAGAAGCCCAGCTTCTCCAGCACCTTTACCATATAGTCCCGGCTGATGTCCGTGCCCAGCAGGGCGTTGACCTTCTCCGGCTCCAGCTTTACCGTCCGCTTGACGGGCGGGGTGGCCACCACGTCGATCATCCCATCGATCACGTCGCCGCAGCCCAGCAGCTCCACCAGCTCGCAGGCCCGCTGCACGGCGGGGATGGTCCCCTCCGGGTCCAGGCCCTTCTCGAACTTGCCGGAGGCATCGGTGCGCATGCCCAGGGCGATGGCGGTCTTGCGGATGGAGGTGCCGTTGAAGTTGGCGGACTCGAACACGATGGTCTTGGTGCTGTCCACGATCTCAGAGTTGCCGCCGCCCATGACGCCCGCCACGCCGATGGGCTTTTCCGCGTCGGCGATGATGAGCATATTGGGAGTGAGCTTCCGGGCGTTACCGTCCAGAGTCTCCAGCTCCTCCCCGGGAGCGGCCCGGCGGACCACGATCTTTTCCCCGCCAACGCAGCTGTAGTCGAACGCGTGCATGGGCTGGCCGTATTCCTGCATCACGTAGTTGGTGATGTCCACGATGTTGTTGATGGGGCGGATGCCGCTGGCGCGCAGCCGCCGGCGCAGCCAGGCGGGGGAGGGCTCGATGCGGATGTTCTTCACCATCCGGGCGGTATACCGGGGGCAGAGGGCGGGCTCGTCGATCTGCACGGTCAGATACTTGCGGATGTCGTCCCCAGCGCCCTTTACCGCCGGCTCGCGGACGGAAAAGTCCGTGCCGAAGGTGGCGGCGGCCTCCCGGGCCAGCCCGATGACGCTCAGGCAGTCGGGGCGGTTGTTGGTGATCTCGAACTCCACCACGCTGTCGCCCAGGCCCAGGACCCGGAGGATGTCGTCGCCGGGCTGGCAGGGCTCGTCCATGATGAAGATGCCGTTTTCGATGGCATAGGGGTAGTCGTGGGTGTCCAGGCCCAGCTCGCCCAGGGAGCAGAGCATGCCCTCGCTCTGTACGCCCCGGAGCTTGGAGGTCTTTATCTCCACGCCGCCGGGCAGCTTCGCCCCGTCCAGGGCCACGGGCACCATGTCGCCCACAGATACGTTCTGCGCGCCGGTGACGATGGTGAGCGGCCGGTCCTGGCCTGCGTCCACCTGGCAGATGAACATGTGGTCGGAGTTGGGGTGCCGCTCCATGGCGGTCACACGGCCGGCCACCACGTTTTCAATGCCCGCGCCGGTGACGGATACGCCCTCCACCTTGGACCCGGACATGGTCATGCCGTCGCAGAATTCCTTGTCGGAAATGGTGATCTTTGTATAGTCGTTCAGCCATTCTCTGGAAAGATCCATTGTCGTTACCCCCTATCAGAACTGCTCCAGGAACCGGACGTCGTTTTCAAACAGCAGCCGCAGATCGCTGATGTTGAAGCGGAACATGGCCAGCCGGTCGGAGCCAAAGCCAAAGGCGAAGCCGGAGTATTTGTCCGTATCGATGCCGCAGCCGGCCAGCACCTTGGGGTGGACCATGCCGCCGCCCAGCAGCTCTACCCAGCCCTCGCCCTTGCACACCGGGCAGCCGGCGCCGTGGCACTTGAAGCACTCCACGTCCATCTCGCAGCTGGGCTCGGTGAAGGGGAAGTGATGGGGGCGGAACCGGGTCTTCAGATCGCTGCCGTACAGCCGGTGCACCAGCTCGTTCAGCGTGCCCTTCAGATCGCCGAAGGTGATGCCCTCGTCCACCACAAGCCCTTCGATCTGGTGGAACATGGGGCTGTGGGTGGCGTCCACCTCGTCCTTGCGGTAGACGCGGCCCGGGGCGATGATGCGGATGGGAAGGGGCTGGGTCTCCATCACATGGATCTGTACGGGACTGGTCTGGGTGCGCAGCAGGACCTGGTCGTCATCGTCGAAATAAAAGGTGTCCTGCCGGTCCCGGGCGGGGTGGCCCTCGGCGGTGTTCAGCTTATCGAAGTTGTAGCTGGAAAGCTCCACTTCGGGGCCCTCGGCGATGGTGAAGCCCATGCCGATGGCGATCTCGGAAAACTCGTCGATGACCTTGTTCAGCGGGTGGGGCCGTCCGATGGACACCGGGGTCCCGGGGATGGTCACGTCCTCCCGCTCGGCGGCCAGCCTGGCCTCCAGAGCCTTCTCCGCCAGAGCGTTTTTGGCGCTGTCCAGCGTTTCGGTCAGTTCCTCCCGGATAGAGTTGGCCAATTGACCCATCCGGGGCCGCTCCTCCGCGGAGAGACCGCCCATCTGCTTGAGCACGGCGGTGAGCTCGCCCTTCTTGCCCAGATACTTCACCCGCACGGCTTCCAGCGCCTCCAGGGTGTCCGCCTCACGGATGGCCTGCAGGGACTGCTCCCGCAGCTGCCGCAGTTTTTGTTCCATAGATGTCCTGCTCCTTGCTTATGTGATGATCGAAAAGAAAAATCAACGCTAAACTTATTTTATAACACAATATTCCATATTTAGCAACTATAATTGAAATTGACGGGCTTTTACCGTATAATGTACGCAGGAAGGGTGATGACCATGGAGCTTTCCAACAGCGAAAAAATGGCCTGGGCGGACAGGACCGCCATCGAAGAGCGGGGGATCGGGTCCACAGATCTGATGGAAACCGCCGCCGTGGCGCTGGCGGATGCGGCGGAGGCCCTGGCCGGAGAGAACAGGAGCGCGGCGGTGTTCTGCGGCCCCGGCAACAACGGGGGCGACGGCGTAGCCGCGGCCAGGCTCCTGCTGGGCAGGGGCTTCGCGGTGCGGGCCTTTTTGGTTGGACGGCGGGAAAAAATGACCGGCGACGCCCGGGCCATGGAGGAAAGGCTCCTCTCCGCCGGCGGCGCGCTGGAGGATTTTGCTCCCGGAGAAGAGGAGATCTTCGCCTGGGTGAAGCAGGCGGGGGTGGTGATCGACGCGCTGTTCGGCGTGGGCCTTTCCCGTCCGCTGGCCGGGGACGCTCTGGCGGCTGTGGAGCTCATCAACGGGGCGAGGCGGCCGGTGGCGGCGGCCGATATACCCAGCGGCGTCCGCGCCGACACGGGGGCGGTGCTGGGCGGCGCGGTCCGGGCGGATGTGACCGTCACCTTCTCCATGGCCAAGCCGGGCCATTTCGTGGAGCCGGGGTGCGTGCTGACCGGCCGGCTCCAGGTGGCGGATATCGGCATCCCGGCGGATCTGCTGGCGCAGGCCGGCAGCGGCATTTATGCCATCCACGGGGAGGATCTGGCGCTGCCCCGGCGGAAAAGGCTCACCCACAAGGGCGATCACGGAAAGCTGCTGGTCCTGGCGGGCAGCGTGGGTTATACCGGCGCGGCGGCGCTGTGCGCGGCGGCGGCGGTGCGGGCCGGGGCGGGGCTGGTCTATCTGGGCGTCCCGGCGGATATATATGAGATAGAGGCGGCCAAGACCTGCGAGGCGATGGCCTTTCCCCTGCGGTGCAACGACCGGGGCCGGATCAGCCGCAAGGCGCTGGACGTGATCCGGGAACGGCTGGGCGCCTGTGATGTGACGGTGCTGGGGCCGGGCCTGGGCCGGGACCGGGACACGGAGGCGGTGACGGCGGAGGTGCTGCGCCGGGCCAGGGGCCCGGTGGTATTGGATGCGGACGCCCTGTGGGCGGTGGGCCGGGACCTGTCGCTGCTGGACCAATGCTCCGCGCCGGTGGTGCTCACGCCCCATGAGGGGGAATTCATGCGGCTGCTGGGCCGCCCGGTGGAGGACCGGCTGCTGGACGCGCTCAGCTTCTCCCGGACCTATGACTGCGCCGTGGTGCTGAAGGGCCACCGGACCGTCTGCGCCTTCCCGGACGGCAAGGCGTACATAATCGACGCCGGGAACCCGGGCATGGCCTCCGGCGGCACGGGGGATGTGCTGGCCGGCGTCATCGGGGCGCTGCTGGGACAGCTGAAGTCCCGGCGGGCGGTGGTGACGGCCTGCTGGCTCCATGCCAGGGCGGGGGATATCGCCGCCGGGCAGGTGGGCCAGTACGCCCTGAGAGCCGGGGATATCATCGACTGGCTTCCCGCGGCGGAGATGGAGATCACCCGATAAAAAGACCGCTCTTTCGAGCGGTCCGGGATGTGCGGGGATGGGTCGTCAGGCGGGGCCCCAATTGCCGGTACCGTCGCACAGGTCGCAATCGCCGCTCCCGTCACAGACCACGCAGGTCTCGTAGTTTTTCATATCATACTTCACCTGCCCTATGCCGTGGCAGTAGGGGCAGATCCCGCTGCCGTCGCAATCGGTGCAGATGATGAGGCCATCCACCACCTTCGGCTCTTTGGCGCCTGCTGTGTAGCTGCCGTTTTGAAAGCTGCCGCCGGTGACGCCGCCGGGGACGTAGCTGTCATTTTGGAAGCTGCCGCCGGTGACGCCGCCGGAAACATAGCTGTCGTTCTGGAAGCTGCTGCCGCCGGACTGGCTGGGGCTGAAGGGGATGGTTTCCGGGACGTACAGCGTCCATACGGCCTTGCCGGCGGCGCTGGGCCGGGTCACGGTGAGAGTGGCGGTGCCGTTCTCGCCGTGGATGAAATAGTAGTTCAGATCGTCGTCCGGCTCCAGCGTTTCCATGGTAAAGCCGCTGTCCTCCAGCTTGGACTCATAAAAGGAGCGCTGGGTGGAGCTGATGCCGTTTTGGGCGTCGAAAGCGTACTCATAGACATGGAAGACCGCGCCGTCCACGGTCTGGTCCGCCAGCTGCACGGCGGAGGCGCCCAGAAGCCCGCCCGGATCGGGAAGAGCGCCGTCGGCGGTATCGGCGCTGCTGTCGCCGCCCCGCAGGGCGTCCACAAGGGACTCCGCGGCGTTTTCGGCCGTGCCGGAGCCTGTGCCGGCCGGGGCGCTCTCCGGAGCAGTTTCCGGCTCCAGGGCGCTGTCCTTTCCGCCGCCGCAGGCGGTCATCGTCAGCAGAAGACAAAAAACGAGGACCGATAGGATGCGCTTTTTCATGACGAGCTCCTTTCGGTGAAATGTTATTTCACAAAATATATAAATAAATAATTAAATAAATAATATAATCCGTCCGCGGCTTTTGTCAATGCCTGAGGCGCCGCCGCGGACCAGCAAGGAGAGCAAACCATGCGGAAAACGATCGTTTCCGCACTGATGATAGCCCTTCTGCTCCTGCCGGGATGCGGGGAGCGGGAGAAAGAGCTGGAGGAGAGTTTTGAAGCGCTTCGCGGCGCCGTGACCCGGGCGGAGAGCATAAGCTTCCAGGCGGAGATGACGGCCGAGCGGGGCGATACCGAGGAGCAGTACACCTTGGCCGTGGCCTACGACGGCCGGCAGACCCAGGTGGAGATCCTGGCGCCGGAGCTGATTGCCGGCATCCGGGCGTCCGCTGGCCAGGGACAGACGGAGCTGCGCTATGACGGGGCCGTGCTGGGCGTGGGGCCGCTGGATCAGGAGGGCACGACGCCGATGAGCGCCATGCCGGTGATGCTGGACGCCATAGCCAGCGCGTATGTGGAGCTGCTCTGGTGGGAAGAGGATACCCTGGCGGCAAGACTGTTCGTGGGACAGAGCGGGGTGCTGACCCTGTGGGTGGACAGCCAGACCCTGACGCCCCTGGCGGCGGAGATCGCCCAGGAGGGCCGCACGCTGATCACCTGCCATATAACGGACTGGCAGATCGCATAAAAGTATAACGTACAAAGGAGAGAGATACGATGGACGATCGGATGAAGAGGACTTGGGCGGAGATCAGTTTGGGGGCCATCGAACACAATTACCGGGCCATGCGGGAGAAACTGGCTCCGGGGACCCGCTTTCTGGGGGTCGTCAAGGCCAATGCTTACGGTCATGGGGCGGTGCCGGTATCCCGGCTGCTGCAGGACGTGGGATGCGACTATCTGGCGGTGGCCTGTCTGGACGAGGCGCTCCAGCTTCGCCAGGCGGGCATCGCGCTGCCCATCCTGATCCTGGGCTATACTCCGCCGGAGTACGCCCCGGTGCTGGCGGAAAACCATATCACCCAGGCGGTGGGGAGCCTGGCCATGGCCCAGGCGCTGGACCGGGCGCTGGCGGGGACGGACCGACCCCTTACCGTCCATCTTAAGCTGGAGACCGGCATGGGCCGCACGGGGTTCCGGGCCTATGGACAGGACAGCCTGCAGGACGCGGCGGCGGCCGTGGCCCTGCCCCGGCTGGCGCCGGAGGGGGTGTTCACCCACTTCTGCGTTTCCGACGGGGACGAGGATGTGCGCGGTTTCACTCTGGAGCAGATGGAGCGGTTCAAAAAGGGCTTTGAAGCGGTGGAGGCTCTGTCCGGCCGGAAATTTGCCATACACCACTGCACCAACTCCGGGGCCATGATCGCCTTCCCCGGTTCCTATATGGACATGGTCCGGCCGGGAGTCGCCCTGTACGGCATGTACCCCGGCCCGGACAGGGGGGACCTGGATCTGATCCCGGCCATGCGGCTGAAGACCCGGGTGGCCTGTGTGGAGCGGCACGAGCCGGGAGATACCATCAGCTACGGCCGGACCTTTACCGTGACGGAGCCCAGCTCCATCGCCGTGCTGCCCATCGGCTATGCCGACGGCCTGCACAGGACGCTGTCCAACAAGCTGACCCCGGTCATCCACGGCGCACGGGTGCGCCAGGTGGGCCGCATCTGTATGGATATGTGCATGGCGGATGTGACGGGGATGGACGTGAAGAGCGGAGATGTGGCGGAGATCTTCGGCCTGACCGTCAACGCCGGCGAGGTGGCCGACCTGTGCGGCACCATCCACTATGAGCTGCTATGCGCTGTCAGCCCCCGGGTGCCCCGGGTGTATGTGGAGGGATAAGCCGGTATAATTTCCGCCTTTCGTGGGAGAATTATAGTATGTCCGTACATAGAATGTACCGGGCGACTCTTTCACGGAAGGTGCTCACATGACAAATCCGGTTCGACGCGGAGATATCTATTATGCCGATCTGAGCCCTGTGGTGGGCTCGGAGCAGGGGGGCCTGCGGCCGGTGCTCATCATCCAGAACGACACGGGCAACCGCCACAGCCCCACGGTGATCGCGGCGGCCATCACGTCCCAGGTGGGCAAGGCGAGGCTGCCTACCCACATCGAGATCCACGCCCCGGACAGCGGCCTCACCAGGGACAGCGTGATCCTGCTGGAGCAGATCCGGACCCTGGACAAATCCCGCCTGAGAGAGCGGATGGGAAAACTCAGCGGCGCCACCATGACCAAGGTGGACGACGCCATCGCCGTCAGCTTCGGCCTCGGCCAATCTCTGTCGTAAGATCTGATCCCCGTTCATATACTTCGGTATAGGAACGGGGGTCTTGTTATGATGGAATTGCCGGTGTACATCGATGGAAAACGAGAGGGATCGCTGCGGGTGGAGCGCCAGGGGACCATGACGGCCATCACCGCCCAGCTGCGGGATATAGGCCGGGTGGTGCGGCTGAGCGTGTACGGAGAAAAGGCGGGATATCTGGGCGTGCCGGAGCCGGCCGGCGGGGGGATGCTCCGCCTGGAGCGGCGCTTCACGCCCATGGAGATGCTCCGCTTTCCCCAGCGGATGGAGTATGCCGCCGACCGGCCGCTGGACCGGGAGCGGGCGCCGTCAAAGCCAGAGCCTGTGCCGGCCGGGGAGAGCCAGGTCCGGCGTCATGTGCTCTGGATGGGAGGAAAACCGTACTTTTTCTGATAGCCAGAGGGTAAAAAGTATGTTATACTGAGAAAAACAGCGTATACCCCAGAAAAACGGCGGCAAAAGCCGCTCCAGGAGGCGACCGATATGGGAATGACGGACCTGATCCAGAAAAAACGGGACGGAGGCGCTCTCTCCCGGGAGGAGATCCGCTGGATGATCGAAGGGTACACCAAAGGGGACATCCCCGATTATCAGATGAGCGCCATGGCCATGGCGATCTATTTCCAGGGGATGGACATGGAGGAGACCTATGAGCTGACCATGGCCATGCTGGATTCCGGGGACAAGATCGACCTGTCCTCCATTTCCGGGGTGAAGGCCGACAAACACTCCACCGGCGGCGTGGGAGACAAGACCAGTCTGGTGCTGTGCCCCATGGTGGCGGCCTGCGGCGTGAAAATGGCAAAGCTGTCCGGCCGGGGCCTGGGCCATACCGGCGGCACCATCGACAAGCTGGAGAGCTTTCCCGGCTTCTCCACCTCCATGGCGGAGGACGCCTTCCTCCGGAAGGTGGACCGGGTGGGCTTCGCCATCGCCGGGCAGACGGCGGAGCTGTGCCCCGCGGACAAAAAGCTCTATGCCCTGCGGGACGTGACGGCCACCGTGGCCTCCATGCCCCTGATCGTCAGCAGTATCCTGTGCAAAAAGCTGGCCGCCGGGGCGGATGTGATCGTGCTGGATGTGAAGTGCGGCTCCGGGGCGTTCATGCAGACGGAGGAGGACGCCTTCGGCCTGGCCAAAGCCCTCACGGAGGTGGGCCGCCGGGCGGGAAAGAAAGTGGTGGCCGTGGTCACGGATATGGATGAGCCTCTGGGCAGCGCTGTGGGAAACGCGCTGGAGGTGAAAGAGGCGCTGGCCGCGCTGCGGGGCGAGTACAAGGGCGATCTGATGGAGCTGTGCCTTACCCTGGGCAGCCAGATCCTGACCGGCGGCGGCGCGGCGGAAAACGACGCCCAGGCCCGGACGATGCTGGAAAATGCCGTGGCCAGCGGCGCGGCGCTGGAGAGATTCGCCGCCTTCGTCAGAGCCCAGGGGGGCGACGCCGCGGCGGTGTACGACCCCTCTCTGCTGCCCCAGGCCCCGGTGACGCTCCCTGTCCCGGCTCCGGAGGGCGGATGGGTGAAGCGCATCCACGCCGAGGGTGTGGGCCTGGTGAGCATGGGCCTGGGCGGCGGCCGCGCGTTCAAGGAGGACACCATCGACCTGTCCGTGGGCGTGGTGATCGCCAAAAAGGTGGGCGACCAGGTGGCCCCCGGGGAGAGCCTGGGTACGATCCACGCCCGCACGGAGGAGGACGCCCGCCGGGCGGCCCAGCGGCTTTTGGCCTGTTATGAGATCGGCCCGGAGCGGGTGACCAGAGCGCCCTTTATCAAGGGCGTGGTGAGGTAAAGAACAGGCCATGACAGAGAAAAATCCCTATTTTGAAAACATCCGGGGCCGTCTGGGTCTGGGATGTATGCGCCTGCCCAAGGCGGGCGAGGACGTGGACGGGCCGCTGGTAGAAAAGCTCGTGGACCAGTTCATGCAGGCCGGGTTCAATTATTTCGACACGGCCCACGGCTATCTGGACGGCCAGAGCGAAACGGCGCTGCGCAGCGCGTTGGTCCGGCGCTATCCCCGGGACAGCTTCGTACTGACGGACAAGCTCTCCACCGCTTTTTTTGAAAAGCGGGAGGATATCCTGCCCCTGTTTGAAAGCCAGCTCGCCGCCTGCGGGACAGATCATTTCGACTTCTATCTGATGCACGCCCAGAGCTCGAAGACCTATGACAAGTTTTGCGCCTGCGGCGCTTATGAGATCGCCGCCCAGCTGAAAGCGGAGGGGAAGACGCGCCATGTGGGCATCTCTTTCCACGACACTGCCCCGTTCCTGGAGCGGATCTTGAACGAGCAGCCCGCCGTGGAGGTGGTGCAGCTGCAGTTCAACTATATGGACAGCGAGGACCCGGCCATCCAGAGCCTGGCCTGCTATGAGGTGTGCCGCCGGTACGGCAAGCCGGTCATCGTCATGGAGCCGGCCAAGGGAGGGAGCCTGGTGAAGCTGCCGGAAAAGGCGCTGGAGGCGGCCCGATCGGCCGGGTGCGGCCCGGCGGAGCTGGCCCTTCGGTACGCCGCGGGCTTTGAGGGCGTGATGATGGTCCTGTCGGGCATGAACGACGAGGCCATGCTGGCGGAGAACGCCGCCTTCATGGCGGAGCCGAAGCCTCTGACGGCGGAAGAGCTGGCGGCCATCGGCCGGGTGCGGGAGGCGTTCCGGGCCGTGGGGCTCATCGGCTGCACCGGGTGCCGGTACTGCACGGCGGGCTGCCCCATGTCCATCCCCATCCCGGACATCTTCTCCTGCGTGAACGCCTGGCGCCAGCACAAGGATTGGAGCGCCGCCTATTACTATAACAACGTGTACACCATGACCGGCGGGAAGGCGTCGTCCTGCGTGGGCTGCGGCCAGTGTGAGGACGCCTGCCCCCAGCATCTGCCGGTGCGGCAGCTGCTGGCCGGGGCCGCGGCGGAGTTTGAAAAGAAATAGGGGAGGGACCGCCCATGGGAAACGGGAAAAGATATGTGTTGGTGTTGGACAGCCAGGGCGGCGGCATCGGCGCGCAGCTGACGAAGCTGCTGGCGAAGGCCCTGCCCGAGGGGTGGGAGCTTTTGGCGGTGGGGACCAATGTGAACGCCACGGCCGCCATGCTGAAGGCCGGCGCGGGCCAGGGGGCCACCGGGGAGAACGCGGTGATCTTCAATGCCGCCCGGGCGGATATCATCCTGGGCCCCATCGGGGTGATCCTGGCCAACGGGATCATGGGCGAGGTGTCGCCCGCCATGGCGGAGGCGGTATCCGGCTCGCCGGCGGCAAAGATCCTGATCCCCACCTCCACCTGCGGGGTGTTCGTGGCGGGAACGGAGGAGCTGCGCCTGGAGGAATATCTCCGCCAGGCGGCGGAAAAGGCTTTGGCCCTCATGGAGGAATGAGAGCGATCCCATAAAGAAATGGCCCGGCGCCGCCCGTCTTGGGCGGCGCCGGGCGTTTTGCGAACGATCCGGCAGGTCAGCCGGGATGCGCCCGTTTTTTGCGGGCGGAGGCGGCGTACAGGGGGATGGCGGCCAGCTGGGCGGCCACCGACACGGCCGCCATGGCGGGCAGGCTCGCGTCATACAGGATGCCCATCAGCCAGCTGCCCAAGAACCAGAATACGCCGAAGGCGCACTCGAATACCCCGTACCCGGTGGCGCGGCTGGCCTTGGGTACCATGGTGGTGACGGCGGCTTTCAAAATGGACTCCTGCGCGCCCATGCCCACGCCCCACAGGGCAACTCCCGCCAGCAGAGCCGCCTCGGAGCGGCAGCAGAATACCAGCACCGCGAAGGGGGCGGAGAGCACGGTGGACCAGATGAGGGCGCCCACGCCCCGGCGGTCATAGAGGAAGCCGAAGAAAAGCGCCGCCACCGCGTCCACCAGCATGGCGCCGGCGTACAGCAGGGGAAGGGTGCCGGTGGTGACGATGGAGCCGGTTTCCGCCAGCCCGCCGGCCAGGGAGGCGTAGGTCCGGGAAACGTGCATCGCGATCAGAGAGTAATCGACGAATCCGAAGGCGAACAAACTGATGCCGGCTATGTAGAGGATGAAGCGCCGCTCCATCCGGAAGGGCACAAATTCTTTCGGCTCCGGCTCGAACCGCTCCGGATCGGGAAAGCGGCTGCGGGTGACGAGCAGCAGCGCCAGCGTGATCGCGCCGGGGATGGCCAGAACGGCGAAGCAGGCGGCATAGATCTGGGTCTGGGTGCCCTCTGTTTTCAGAAGCATCACCCCGTACAGCAGCACCGGCCCAAAAAACGCGCCGATCTGGTCCAGCACCTCCTGGATGCCGAAGCTCTTGCCCGCCCCCTCCTGGGAGGCGGCAAAGGACATGATGGTATCCTTGGCGGGCTTTTTGATCGCCTTACCCATCCGCTGGATCACCAGAAGCCCGCAGGCGGCCAGCCACCCGTGTTCCCCCACCAGGGCCAGGGCGGGCACGGCCGCCACGTCCAGCACGTAGCCGGCGATGGTCATGGTCCAGTACCGGCCGGTCCTGTCGGTGAGGCGGCCGAACACATAGCGCATGGAATAGCCGATCATCTCTCCCAGGCCGGAGACGAACCCGATGGTCCCCGCGGAAGCCCCCAGAAGGGCCAGATAGGCCCCCCGAATGCTGGACGCGCCCTCGTGAGTCATATCGGAGAACAGGCTCACCACGCCGAACAGCAGTATGAATCCCATGGCCCGGGATATCTTTTTCCGCTTGCGCTCCATCGTGCCACCCGCTTTCTGTTGACAGGCACATGATAGCACACCGGGCCTATATGTCAATAGGCGCGGCGGAAAAGAGGCCGGGCGGTCAGTATTTTTCCTTGCTTTTGCACAGGCAGGCCACGATGAGGCCGAAGAAGATGGCGGCGCACACGCCCCCCGCCGCAGCGGTGAAGCCCCCGGTGAAGGCGCCGATCACGCCCCGCTGGGCCACAGCCTCTCTCACGCCCCGGGCCAGCAGGTTCCCGAACCCGGTCAAGGGCACCGTGGCGCCGGCGCCGGCCCACTTGGCCAGCGGCTCATAGAGGCCCACCGCCCCCAGGATCACGCCCGCCACCACGTATCCGGTCAGGATGCGGGCCGGGGTCAGCCTGGTCAGGTCGATGAGCAGCTGGCCGGCAAGGCACAGCGCCCCGCCCACCAGAAACGTCTTCAAAAATGTCATCACAGTTTCGTTCATGTCTGCGCCCTGCCTTTAACATCGTGTGTTTTCCAGTGCCACCGCGTGGCAGATGGCAGGGATGCTCTCGCCCTGCTGGTTGGTGGTGGGGCTCATCATGGCCCCCGTGGCGGCGAAGAGGAGCTTGTTCCAGTTGTGCTCCAGCATCCCGTGCAGCAGGTGGCCGCACAGCACCGCCGCCGAGCAGCCGCATCCGGAGCCCCCGGAATGGGCGTCCTGGCTGTTGATGGCGTAGATGAGCCGCCCGCAGTCCATATATCGGACCCCCAGGTCCACGCCGTCCCGCAAAAACAGGTCCGCCAGGATGTGGGAGCCCACCACCCCCAGGTCCCCGGTGACGATGGCGTCGTAATAATCCGGGCCCCGGCCGGTGTCCTCGAAATGGGCCTTGAGCGTTTCATAGGCGGCGGGAGCCATGGCCGCGCCCATGTTGGTCATGTCCGTCACGCCCGCGTCTGTGATGACGCCGGTGGTGATGTGGGTCACATAGGGGGCCGGGCCGTCGGCTCTCAGGATGAGCGCGCCGGCGCCGGTGACGGTCCACTGGGCCGTGGGCGGGCGCTGGCTGCCGTACTGCAGCGGGTAGCGGTACTGCCGCTCGGCGGAGCAGAAATGGCTGCTGGTGGCGGCCGCCGCGATGTTGCAGAAGCCCCCGTCGATCATCATGGCGGCGAGGGAGAGGCCCTCCGCCATGGTGGAACAGGCGCCGTACAGCCCGAAATAGGGCACGCCGCACTCCCGCATAGCGTATGCCGAGCCGGCGCACTGGTTCAGAAGGTCGCCGGAGAAGACATATTCCACGTCGCTGGGTGAGGTCTTGGCCTTGTCGCAGGCGATGGACCAGCACATTTTCAGCATGGCGCTCTCTGCCTTCTCCCAGCTCTTGGCCCCGAAGCGGGAGTCCTCGCTCAGATAGTCAAAGTATTTTCTCAGAGGGCCTTCGCCCTCCTTTTTCCCGCCCACGCATGCCGCCGCGGCCACGCCGGGCTGCATGGTCAGGTGGACAGTCTGTTTTCCCAATCGTTTCGTTTCCATGGTGCTATTGTGTGCGGCATGGGCAAAATCATACGCCGGGAAGAAAACTTCCCGGCGTCGTCTTTTGGCCTTTCTGGCGAATTTACTTACAGTATATCGTTTTGCCTTTCGATCACAAATATAGCTCCGCTTCCAAAAACGTCCGGTCCTTGCGGGACTGGCCGCCGATGGCAGTGACCGCGCCTTTGCCTCTGCCTCGGATGGAGAGCACGTCGCCTTCCGAAATGGGCGCGTCCAGCCGCAGGCACGGGACGTAGTTCAGACTCACCGCCCCGGCGCGGATCAGCTCCGCCGCCGCGGTGCGGGACAGGCCGAACAGGTTGCCCGCCACCGCGTCCAGCCGCAGGCTCTTGACAGTAAAAGTCATTTTTTTGACCTTCCGCTCCGGCGCGGGCACGTCGGCCAGGGGGAGGGAAACGGTCTTCACCGTGCACCGGCCCACTTGGGTGAGCTCGTCCAGAAGCAGTTTTTCCACCGTGGGCAGACAGAAGATGAAGGCCGTGTCCCCCTGGACCTGAAAATCCCCGATCCACTCCCGGCGGACGCCCAGGCCCAGGGCCGCGCCCATATAGTCCCGGTGGGTAGGCTGGCCGAAATAGGCGGTCACCTTCAGCGCGCGGATGTATTCGGCGGTATCGAAGTTGGCCTCGTCCAGGTAAAAGGGGAGAAAGAAGGCGCATTTTCGCTCGCAGGCGGGACCGCCTCCGTCCAGGTGCAGCTTTACCTCCGGCCGGCGCTTTGCCCAGGCGGACACCTCGGCCTGCTCGGCCATGGTGAGAAAGCCGGTGGATGTGACGGTGCTGTTCGCCTCGCACCGGTCCGCCAGCTCTTCTATGCGCTTTTCCAGATCCTTTTCCATATATCCGTTTTCCGTTAGAATTGCGACCGCTTCACCACGTCGGCGATCTGCTCCAGGACCCAATCCACCTCGGCCTGGAATTCCCCCGAGGAGGTGCGCAGCACCCCGGCCCGGAAGGCGCCCAGCTGGACCAGCCGGTCGGAGGTGACCACCCGAACGGTCTCGTTTTTCCCGATCTCGCCCACCAGCCGCTCGATGTACATGTCGGCGGTTTCGCCCTCCCGGGTATAGGCGACGCGCAGCTTTCCCTGGGTCTCCCGGGCGCCTGTGCCGCCGGGGACCTTGTAGGCGTCGAACACCACCACCAGATCGCTCTTGGTATAGCCCTGGTAGTTGGCCAGCATATCCAGCAGGCGGTTTCGGGCCAGGTCCAGGCTCTGCCCCGCCAGGGTTTTCAGCTTTTCCCAGGCGAAGATCACGTTGTAGCCGTCCACGATGATGTGCTCCGGCCGTTTTCGGGCGTACATCTCCACGCCGATGGCGCTGTTGACCTGGGGCGCGGAGTACTGCCGGCGGCGGATGGGGCCGAACTCCCGGACCATGATGGCCTCCAGCTCCTTCTCGTCGATATCCAGATTCTGCGTCTGCACCCCGCTCTGGGCCTCTTCCGGGGCGGAGGGGCCCAGGCAGCTGGCCAGGTGCATATAGTCCTTGACCTTGTCCCACTTCACGTTGAAGCCTGCCCCATGGGCGCAGAAGACGCTGTCCGGGGTGTTGGCGGTGTCGGCCTCCGGGTCATAACCGGCGGCTTCGATGACGGCCTGGGCATCGTGGCAGGGCCGGCAGCCGTCCACATGGCAGGAAAAGCGGCCCCGTCCGCCGGTATACGCGGCCACCTGGGAGGCGTACTCGGCCATGGCGGCCACGGGAGCGGAGCCGGTCAGGACCATCATGTCCCCCTGGGAAACGGGGCTCTCGTGCCGGCCGCCCATGGCCCGGATGTCGGTGATGGCCCGGCCGATCTGGGCGGCGGGGACCTCCAGCCGGAAGGCATAATAGGGCTCCAAGAGCACGCTTTTGGCCTGCATGAGCCCCTGGCGCACGGCCCGGTAGGTGGCCTGGCGGAAATCGCCGCCCTCGGTGTGCTTCAGGTGGGCCCGGCCGGAGAGAAGGGTGATCTTCACGTCGGTGATGGGGGAGCCGGTGAGCACGCCCAGATGCTGTTTTTCCTCCAGATGGGTGAGGATCAGCCGCTGCCAGTTGCGGTCCAGTACGTCCTCCGGGCAGGCGGTGTCCACCGTGACGCCGCTGCCCGGCTCGCCGGGCTGGAGCAGCAGATGCACCTCCGCGTAGTGGCGCAGCGGTTCAAAGTGGCCCACGCCCTCCACGGTGTTTTCGATGGTCTCCCGATACAGGACCCGGCCCGCGTCGATGTCCACATCCACGTCGAACCGGTCCCGGATCAGGCTTTTCAGGATCTCGATCTGTACCGCGCCCATGAGCTGTACGTGGATCTCGCCCAGCTGCTCCTGCCACAGGATGTGCAGCTGGGGCTCTTCCTCTTCCAGGGTCTTCAGCTTGGGGAGCATCACCTGGGGGTCGCACCCCTTCGGCAGGACGATCCGGTAGCCCATGGCGGGGGTAAGCCAGGGGGCGCTCCCCTCCGGCTCCGCCCCCAGGCCCTGGCCGGGCCAGGTCTGGGACAGGCCGGTCACGGCGCACACCTGTCCCGCCTCCAGGGCGGGGACGGCGTCGTATCGCAGCCCGGAGTAGAGGCGGATCTGGCTGATCTTTTCCTCCACCGCCTCCCCGGCGCCCAGAGGCAGATAGCGGACCGGCTGCCGCACGGACAGGCTCCCGCCGGTGAGCTTCAGATAGGTCAGGCGGTTGCCCTGGCCGTCCCGGCCGATCTTGTATACCCGGGCGGCGAAGGGGAGAGGCCAGGCGGGGAGCCGGGTGTACCGGTCCAGGCCGTCCAAAAATTCCTCCACGCCCTCCAGCTTCAGCCCGGAGCCGAAAAAACAGGGGAACAGCTTCCGCTCCCCGATGAGCCGGACCATGTCCTCCCGGGTCACGGCCCCGGCGGCGGTATAGCTGTCCAGCACCGCCTCGTCCAGCAGCGCCACCGCCTCGTCCCGGGCGGCGCCGCTCTGGGAAAAGTCCACGCACCCCTCGCCCAGGCGGGCGCGGATGTCCGCCGCCAGGGCGATCCGGTCCGTCCCGGCCACGTCCATTTTCGTCACGAACAGGAACACGGGCACCCGGTACCGCTCCAGAAGGGACCACAGGGTCTCCGTGTGGGCCTGAACGCCGTCGGTGCCGCTGATGACAAGGATGGCGTAATCCAGCACCTGCAATACCCTCTCCGCCTCCGGCGAGAAATCCACGTGGCCGGGGGTGTCCAGCAAAGTCACGGTCTTATCTCCGACGGGGAGGATGGCCTGCTTGGAAAAGATGGTGATGCCCCGGGCCCGCTCCAGGTCGTGGGTGTCCAGGAAGGTGTCCCGGTGATCCACCCGGCCCAGCTTTTTGATCTTTCCCGTCAGGTACAGCATGGCCTCGGACAGAGTGGTCTTGCCCGCGTCCACATGGGCCAGGATGCCGATGGTCAAATCCTTCATATAGAATAACTCCCGCAAAAAAGGAAAATCGCCGGAACATTGCGACCATGTTCCGGCGACTCCCTATGGAATGAGGACAAAATGAAAAAGATGAAACTGACTCTTGCGATTATCAGTATACCGGCCGGATGTTACAAAAGAAAGAGTAAGGTTGTTACGAAAGTATGAAGTTTTGGGAAAAACGAAAAAAGTTTACCATAATCGGCCGGAAAAGGTCAGTCGAAGGCAAAGCCCCACCACAGGTGGGTCCGGGCGGGAAGCTGCTCTCCGGCGCGGCAGGTGGCCAGGATATAGGGCCGGATCTGCTCGGGCCCGGGCAGGAACACCGGGGTGCGGACCAGATAGCGCCGGGCGGGGAAGAGCTCCGCCACAGCGGCCAGCACCTCCATCCAGTCGCCGCCGGGGGCCAGGAGCTCTTTCACAAAACACTGGTCTTTGTCCATCTCTACGGCGGCGATGTCCCCTTCCACGGAGAAGAACCCGCCGCCGAACCGCTTCATGGTGTAAGATTCCATGGACAGGAAGGACCCGGACATGACGGTGTAGGGCATGCCCCGCAGCAGGGACTTGCGCCGCAGGAAGTATTCGCCGGGGGTGATGGGAGCCGCCTTGCCGTGGCGCAGGCCGGCCAGCGCCTCCGGCGAAACGGCGCCCTGGCGGATATAGCTGGCCGGTTTCGCGCCGGAGGCGTCGGCGTAAAAGCGGTACAAAGACTCGTTCTCGGGCAGGACACAGGCCGCGTCCTGCCGTTCCAGCGAGGCGGCCACGCAAGCCCGGTATACCGCCGTGCCGATGCCCCGGCCCCGATAGGCCGGATCGGTGGCCAGCGCGTAGGTGTAGGCGGTGGAAAGGGCGGTGCCGTTGGGAGGGAACAGCAGCGGTCCCTCCAAAATGTACATGGCTGAAACGGCCTGTCCGTCCGCCTGGGCCACGATGCAGGACCCGGGCCGGAGAAACAGGTTGTGGAAGGTGCGGATATACTCTTCGTCGTCCCCAAAGGCGTTGGCCCACAGGGCGCGCAGCGCGGCCAGGTCGCTTTCCCGCCAGGGCCGCAGTTCCCAATCGCTCATCGGTTCAACTCCACCATGTATTTTTCCACCATCCGATCGGGATGGTACGTCAGCTTGGACTGGCGCAGGCTGGGCCGGCCGGTGTCGTCCTCCCGGTTGATCCACAGTATCTCCGGGTGCAGCGCCCGGAGGTGGCGCACCAGCTCCCGGTTTATCATGGTGAACGCGCCGTTGATGGAGGCGTCCGCCTTTTCAAAGTGTACGTCAAAGGTGTCGGCGCAGGCCATCTCGCCCAGGGAGAAGGCCACGACCTGGCCGGAAACCAGCAGCGCGCCTCCCTCCAGGCCCAGTTCGTCGTAGTATTGGAAAGCCCGGTCGATGGCCCGGTGCTCGTCAAAAATGCCGTCCTTTTCCTCCTCGCCGCAGGACGCCATCCAGTTTTCCAGAAGCTGGCGGCAGGCGGGAAACAGGTCCGGTTTCAGGGGGACGAAGCGCCAGTCGTTTTCCTGCTCGAAGCGGTGGATGTGGTTGCGCTTGCCGTGCAGGTGCTTGCCGGGGAGGGTGTCCAGCTTCTCGGCGGAGTAGAGGTAATCCCACAGGTCCCGCTCCGGCGTGACCATGCATCCGTCGCCCCATATCTCCCGGATCAGGGGCAGGTGATCCGCCGTCACGCCCCGGAGCACAAAGGGGAAACCCTGCTCTTCGGCGTAGGCGCGCAGCACGTCCAGCACCGGCCGGACGGGGCCGCTGCCGGCGGGCCAGGCGAAAAAGGGCCGGTGCTCATAGCGCAAAAGCACCGCCATCCGGTCCTGTATCCGGCACACCTGCTGGCGGTAGGTGTCGTCCCAGAGAAAGATATTGCCAAAGTTGTAATCCGCGCTGGGGGAGTTTTCCGCCATCACGATGGGATCGATCCAGGCCTTGTCGGCCAGGGTCACGGGATGTAAGTCAATCATACAGACGGTCGATCTCCTGACGCAGAGTTTTCAGGTCTACGAATGTTTCCGGCCGCTTGGAGGGGTCCCGGAGCAGGGCGGAGGGGTGGTATATGGCCATGGCCCGCCGGCCCGACACGTCAAACCACTGGCCGTGCTCCCGGGAGATGCGGAAATCGGGCTTGATGAACACCTGGGCGGCGATGCGGCCCAGAAAGACCAGGATCTTCGGCTCCACCAGGGCGATCTGCCGCTCCAGCCAGCCGATGCAGGCGGCCTGCTCGTCGGGCAGAGGGTCCCGATTCCGGGGCGGACGGCACTTGACGATGTTGGCGATGTACACCTGGGTCCGGTCCAGGTCGATGATCTGGAGCATGGTGTCCAGCAGCTTTCCCGCGGGCCCCACAAAGGGCTCTCCCTGCAGGTCCTCCTGCTCGCCGGGGCCCTCGCCGATGAACATCACGTCCGCGCCGCGGTCGCCCACGCCGAACACAAGATTCTGCCGGGTCCGGCCCAGGGCGCAGTTCATGCACCCGGCGCAGTCCCGTTCCAGCCGTTCCCAGCTGTCCGGGGCGGGGGAGGCGTTGTCCTTAAAAAAGTCCATCATATCAGTCCAGCTCGCTCTGGCCGGTATAGAGCATGTAGTACCGGCCCTTTTGTTCCAGCAGCTCCTCGTGGCTGCCCCGCTCCACGATCTGGCCGTGCTCGATGACCACGATGGCCTGGGCGTTGCGCACGGTGGAGAGGCGGTGGGCGATGACGAACACCGTCCGGCCCTCCATCAGCGCGTCCATGCCCCGGTCGATGAGCTTCTCCGTGCGGGTGTCGATGGAGCTGGTGGCCTCGTCCAGGATCATCACCGGGTGCTTTGCCACGGCGGTGCGGGCGATGGCCAGCAGCTGCCGCTGGCCCTGGGACAGGTTCTGGCCGTTGCCGGTGATCATGGTGTTATAGCCGTCCGGCAGGCGGGAGATGAACCCGTGGGCGTTGGCGGCCCGGGCGGCGGCGATGCATTCCTCGTCCGTGGCGTCCAGCTTGCCGTAGCGGATGTTCTCCATCACGGTGCCGGTGAACAGCTCCGTATCCTGCAGCACGATGCCCATGCTCCGGCGCAGGCCGGCCTTTTTGATGTCCTTCACGTCGATGCCGTCGAAGAGGATGCGGCCGCTGTCGATCTCATAAAAGCGGTTGATCAGGTTGGTGATGGTGGTCTTGCCCGCGCCGGTGGAGCCCACGAAGGCGATCTTCTGTCCCGGCTTGGCCCAGACGGTGACCCCCTTCAGCACCGGTTTGTCCGGCACATAGGAGAAGTGCACGTCCTCCAGACGCACATTGCCCATGACCTCCCGGAATTGGAAGGAGCCGTCCGGCTGGGGGATCTTCCAGGCCCAGAGCCCGGTGCGCTCTCCGTGGCCGGTTTCGGTGAGGGTGCCGTCCGGGGCGCGGTTGACGGTGACAAGGGAAACGGTGCCGTCGTCCGGCTCCGGCTCGTGGTCGATGACCGCGAAGATCCGCTCCGCGCCGGCGATGGCGGAGAACAGGTTGATGGCCTGGTTCGACATCATGTTGATGGGCATGGTCACCTGGCGGATATAGGTCAGATACAGCCCCAGCGAGCCGATGGTGAACTGCCCGGTCAGGGTCATGAACCCGCCCAGCACGGCCGTCACGGCATAGCATATGTTCATGATGGCGTTCATGGTGGGGAAGATGATGTTGCCCAGGAAGTTGGCGTATATGGCGTTTTCCCGGTATTCGTCGTTCCTCTCGTTGAATCCGGCCTTGGCCCGGGTTTCATAGTTGAAGGCCTTCACCACCTTCAGCCCGTCCAGCATCTCCTCGATATAGCCGTTCAGCTCGCCCAGAGAGGACTGCTGCTTTTTGAAGAGGATGCGGGAGTACCGGCCGATCCCCTTCACCAGGGCGAAGGACAGGCCGATGGTGACGATGGTGATGAGGAACAGCTTGCCGCTCAGCCGGATCATCAGCGCCACGGTGCCTACAAACGTGATGATGCCGCTGAGGAACTGCACGATGCCCTGCTCCAGGCACATCTGCACGTTGTCCGCGTCGTTGGAAAAACGGCTCATCAGCTCCCCGTGGGGGTGCTGGTCGAAGTAGGTGATGGGCATATCCTGCAGCGCGGAGAACAGATCCCGGCGCAGGGCGTTGGTGGCCCACTGGGCCAGGGTCATACAGGTGCGGGACGTGAGATAGGTGGCCAGGGCGCTGGCGAGATAGATCCCCGCCAGGATCATCAGCTGCCGGGCCAGGGCGGAAAAGTCCTTCTCGGGCTGGGTGATCAGCGGCACGATGTAATCGTCGATCAAGGGCTTGAGGTAGTAGCTGGCCGCCAGGGAACAGCCGGTGGATATCAGCATCGTCACCAGCACCAGCACGAACAGGCCCTTGTTCTTTCCGGCGTAGCCAAGCACCCGTATCAGGGTGCCCTTGGCGTCCTTGGGTCTGCGGTAATCCCGGCCGCCGCCGGGGCCGCCGTGGACGTTTTTATAGATGCGCTCGTCGTTGGTGTCCACGCTGTCCACGGCGATGCGGGCCTTCAGCTGGGCCCATATGCTCTTGCTCTTATCAGCCATCTGACAGCGCCTCCTCCACCTGCGATGTATAGATCTCCCGATAGATGGGGCTGGACGCCATCAGCTCCTGGTGGGTGCCCACCGACTCGACCGATCCCTCGTCCAGCACCACGATCATGTCCGCGTTCACCACGGAGGAGATCCGCTGGGCGATGATGAACACCGTGGTGTCCGCCAGCTCCCGGGAAAAGCTGTCCCGGATGCGGCCCTCGGTGTCGGAGTCCACGGCGCTGGTGCTGTCGTCCAGGATGAGTATGGCGGGCTTTTTCAGCATGGCCCGGGCGATGCAGAGCCGCTGCTTCTGGCCGCCGGAAACGTTGGTGCCGCCCTGCTGGAGCACGGTGTCCAATCCATCGGGCATCTGGGAAACAAAGTCCCAGGCTTGGGCGCTTTTCAGCGCGGCGATGATCGCCTCGTCGGAGGCGTTCTCATCGCCCCAGGCGATGTTTTCCCGGATGGTGCCGGTGAAGAGCACGTTCTTTTGCAGCACCATGCCGACGGCGTCCCGCAGATCCTGGATGCGGTAGTCCCGCACATCCACGCCGTCCACCAATACGGCCCCGGCGGACACGTCATAGAACCGGGGGATCAGGTTCACCAAGCTGGATTTGCCCGCGCCGGTGCCACCCACGATGGCCACGGTCTGGCCGGGGCGGACGGAGAAGGAGATGTTCTTCAGCACGTCCTCCCCGTTGCCGGTGCGGGAGTAGCGGAAGGATACGTTCCGGAATTCCACCGATCCGTGGTGCGGCTCCACCGTCCGGGGCAGGGCGTCCGGCCTGTCCTGGATGTCCGGCGTCGCTTCCAGCACCTCGGCGATGCGCTTGCCGCAGGCCCGGGCGCGGGTGTACTGCATGAGCACCATGGTGAACATCATCACGCTCATCAGGATCTGGGTCAGGTAGCTGACCACCGCCAGCAGCTGGCCCCGCTCCAGCTGGCCGGTGGCCACCATCTTCCCGCCGAACCAGTAGATGCACAGGGTCACTACGTTCAGGATGACGGTGGACAGGGGGCTCATGGCGATGATCACGCCCACGGCCCGAAGGTTGGCCCGGGTCAGCTCGTCGTTGGCCTTTTTGAATTTCTCCCGCTCATAGCGCTGGCGGACGAAGGCCTTCACCACCCGGATGGCGATCAGGTTCTCCTGGATGTCCGCGTTCATGGCGTCCAGCTTCTGCTGCACCAGCAAAAACAGCTTATCCACCAGGGTCATCACCGTCACCGCGCCGAAAAACAGCACCGGTATGGCGATCAGGAAGATCAGCGCCAGACGCCAGGAGTAGGTGATCACGATGGTCATGGCCACCAGGAGCTGGAACGGCGCCTGGATGAAGGTGCGCAGCATCATCTGTACGGCCATCTGCAGCTGGCGCACGTCGCTGGTGGTGCGGGTGATGAGGCTGGCGGTGGAGAACCGGTCGATGTCCGCGAAGGAGAATTCCTGGATATGGCGGAACATGGCCTGGCGCAGGTTGGAGCCGAAGCCGTTGGCGGCCCGGGAGGCGTTCCAGGTGCTGATGAAGCCGGACACGGCGCTCATCACCGCCAGCGCCGCCATGGCCAGGCCGCAGAGGATGATATACCGCCGGTCGCCGCCGGCCACGCCCACGTCCACGATGTTGCTCATCAGCGTGGGCAGGGCCAGGGTGACCACTGTTTCCAGCAGCACGAAAATGGGCGTCAGGATCAGGGAATTTTTGTACTTTCCCCAATAGCCTGTCAGGATCTGTCGCATGAGAGGGGAGGCGCTCCTTTCCGATCGAGAATACATAAATCATTTAATGTAACTGAATCATGTTAACAAATCTGGACGCCAAAGTCAACCGTCCCATGTGAACAGAGTGTTAAACATTGCCTGTCATATATGCCGGCGGGGACAAATAGACTTGTCCTGTGAGGTGAGGGTATGGACGGGTATCGGGCGGCGGCGGCGCTGCTGCCGGGGCGGCTCCGGGCCGCGGCGGAGGCCCTGGGCCCGGAGGGACGGGCGTGCTGCGAGGAGCTGCGGCTGCGGCTGGGAAGGCCGGCGTCGGCCCTGCTGGCCGGGCGGGAATACCCGCTGGGAACGGCGGCGGTGGCCCAGAGCGATCTGCGGGCCGTGGCGGAGGCGGCCACAGGGGCCAGCCTTCACGCCGCCACGGAGCAGCTGCGTCTTGGCTTTCTCATGGCGCCGGGGGGCGTGCGGGTGGGCGTGTGCGGCACGGCGGTGATGGGGCCCGGGGGACTGGAGGGCCTGCGGCAGCTGTCCTCCATGGCCCTGCGGGTGCCCCGGCAGGTGACCGGCTGCGCCGATGGGATCTGGCAGGAGCTCACGGCGGGCGGCTTTCGCTCCACGCTCATCCTTTCCCCGCCGGGGGCGGGGAAGACCACGCTGCTCCGGGAGATCGTCCGCCGTCTGTCCGGGGAGGCGGTCCGGGTGGCGGTGGCGGACGAGCGGGGCGAGCTGGCCGGCGCGTGGGACGGCGCGCCCGCCTTTGAACTGGGGCCCTGCGCCGACGTGCTCACCGGCGCGCCCAAGGCCGCGGCCGCGTTGATGCTGGTCCGGGCCATGAATCCCCAGGTGCTGGCCATGGACGAGATCGGAGGCGGAGCGGAAACGGACGCCTTGCTGCGGACGGCCGGCTGCGGCGTGAAGCTGCTGGCGGCGGCCCACGGGGAGAGAGGCACGCCCCTGCCCGCCGCCTGCCGCGATCTAGTGCGGGCGGGCGTGTTTTCCCGGCTGGTGTGGATCGAACGGGCCGGCGGCCGCCGGCGCTATGCCGTGGAGAGACCGGAATGCGGCTGACGGGGGCGGCGCTGGTCACGGCGGCGGGGCTGCTGGCGGGTCTGGGCGTGGCGGAGCGGATGCGGGCCAGGGCGGAGCTGCTGGCGGAGCTGTGCCGGATGCTGGATATGATGGAATACGAACTGGGCCGGTTCCGCACGCCCATGCCGGAGCTTTTTGAAAAGCTGGCCGGACTGGCGGAGGGCCGGACCGGGCGGTTCTGCGCCGCGGTGGCGGAGGGCCTGACCCATATCGGCCAGCGGGATATGGCGCAGATCTGGCAGGATGCGCTGGAGGAGCTTCCCCGGCCGGCGGGCGATCTTATGCGGCCCCTGGGCCCGGTGCTGGGCCGGTATGGGGCCGAGGAACAGCTCCGGGCGGTGGAGGGCTGCTGCCAGGCTATGGAGCGGGCGCGGGACGAGGCCCGCTGCCAGCTGCGGGAGCGGGGCCGGGTGGCGGTGGGAGTGGCCGCCGCCGGGGCGGCGGCGGTGGCTGTGCTGCTGCTGTGAAACAAAGGATGGGGACATGGACGTTGACCTGATATTCAAGATAGCGGCGGTGGGGATCCTGGTGGCGGTGCTGAACCTGCTGCTGACCCGGTCGGGCCGGGAAGAGCAGGCGCTGATGACCACCATTGCCGGACTGGTGGTGGTGCTGGTGATCCTGGTGCAGCGGATCGCGGAGCTGTTCGATCTGATCCGCCAGCTGTTTGAACTGGGATGAGCCTGCTCATCAAAGCGGCGGCCCTGGCCCTGGCGGGAGCGGTGATCGCCATGCTGCTGAAAAAGAACGCCCCGGAGCTGGGCCTGACGCTGAGCATCGCCGTGACGCTGGCGGCGGCGGCTCTGGCCGCCCAGCTCATCGGCCAGCTGCGGGAGGTGGTGGATCTGGCCAGGGAGCAGACGGGATTGAGCCCCGCCATCGTGGGGCCTGTGCTGAAGTGCGTGGGCATCGGCGTCGTCACCCGCCTGGCGGCGGATCTGTGTAAGGACGCGGGCCAGGGCGCCTCGGCCTCGGCGGTGGAACTGGCGGGAGCGGCCTGCGCCATGGCAGCGGTGCTGCCGCTGATCCGCGCGCTGCTGCAGATGGTGGGGCAGATCCCATGAGGACGGCCGCGTTTTTCCTGTTGTTCTGCCTGCTGCTGGCCACCCCGGCCCTGGCGGCGGATACCTCCTCGCTGGAGGAGGCGCTGCCCCAGTCCGCCCAGGAGATATTGGGAGAGCTGACGGTGGACCAGGTCCGGGACGGCGGGCTGTGGCAGAGGATATGGTCCTGGACGGAGCGGGAGCTGACCGGCGCGCTGGCCTCGGCGGCCCGCAGCGCCGGCGTGGCCCTGGCGGTGACGCTGCTGGGCTCTCTGGCGGCGTCCCTGACGGAGGATGGAAAAGCGCCGGGGTACGTGCTGCTGGGCGGCGCGCTGGCCATCATGGCGGTGTGCGCCGGGGACATGCGGTCGTTTTTGGCCCAGGCGGAGCAGGCGCTGCTGGAGCTGAGCGACTTTTCCAGGGCGCTTTTGCCCACGGTGGCCGCCTCGGCGGCCGCGGCCGGACACGGCGCCTCGGCCGCGGCGCGATATGCCGCGTCCGCGCTGTTCATGGATGTGCTGATGACGATCGGGGTGCAGGTGATCCTGCCGCTGATCTACGCCTATGCCGCCGCCGGGACCGCCAACGCGGCCCTTCCCTCCGGGGCCTTGGGAGGGCCGGTGAAGCTGATCGGCTGGATCTGCGGCACCCTGCTGGCGGGGCTGACTACGGTGTTCACGCTGGCGCTGACGCTGACCGGAGCCATCGCCGGGAGCGCCGACAAGGTGGCGGGCAGTCTGACGAAAAGCGCCATCTCCGCGGCGCTGCCGGTGGTGGGGTCCATCCTGGCGGACGCGGCGGACGCCTATGTGGCCGGCGCGGCGCTGCTCCGGGGGGCGGTGGGGCTGTTCGGCCTGGCGGCCGTCGTGTGCGTATGCGTGGGACCGCTGCTGGGGCTGGGCCTGCACTATGTGCTTTTCAAGGTGGCCGCCAGCGTGGCCGAACCCTTTGCCGAGGGGCGGCTGGCGGCGCTGATGGGCAACATCGGCACCGCCTACGGCATGGCGCTGGGGCTCGTGGGGAGCGCGGGAGCGATGCTGTTCGTATCGGTGGTGCTGGGAGCGGAGGTGTTGGGAGCTTGAAACAGTGGATCGTGGGCGTGACGGCCGCCTCGCTGCTGGCGGCCCTGGCCATGGGCCTGAGCCCCCGGGGCCGGGTGCGCCAGGTGACCCGCCTGGCCTGCGGGCTGATGTGCGCGCTGGCGGTGGCGGCGCCGCTGGCGGAGCTGGACATCGGGAGCGTCGCGGTGGGCATGGCGGCTTATGAGGCCCGGGCCCGCCAAGTGGTATCCCAGGCGGAAGAGGAGGCAAAAATGCTGGATCGGACATACATAGAGGAACGCTGCCAGGCATATATATCTGGCAAAGCGGCCCAAGCCGGGAAGGCCGTCGGGGCCGTCCGGGTGACGGCGCGGTGGGACGAGGAGGCCCTGATATGGGTCCCCTGGTCCGCGTCGGTGGAGGCCCCTTATGACGAAGCGCTGGCCACGGTCATCGAGGGGGAGCTGGGCATCCCCATCCAGCGGCAGAGCTGGCAGGACGATGGCTGACAGGGCCGGACTGCTGGAGAAGGCCGGACGGCTGAAGTATGCGCTGGCGGCGGCGGCCGTGGGGCTGGCGCTGCTGCTGTGGCCCGGCGGGCGGACGGCGGACGGCGGCGAGGGGGATATGACGGAGGAGGCGAGGCTGCAGGCGCTGCTTTCCAGCATGGAAGGCGTGGGGCGCTCGGAGGTATTGCTGTCAGAGAAAGGCGCCGCCGTGGTCTGCCAGGGCGCGGACAGCGCCACGGCCCGGCTGGATATCACCGAGGCGGTGCGGTGCTATACCGGACTGGGCGCGGATAAGATCGTGATCTTCAAAATGAATGAAAGCTGGAGGGATGAACCTTGAAGAGGAATTTGAAACGGAATATCGTCATCGCGGCCGTGCTGGTGTTCGTGGGCGCGGCGGTGTATCTGAACTGGTCCTATAACAGCCGCTGGGGCAAAGCGGACGCGGCGATGGTGGAGGCGGAGGATACGGCCATGCTGGCGGCCAACGAGGAATATACGGCGGCGTCCGCCGGGGACGCCAGCGTGGCGGTGACGGCCTATTTTGACGAGGCCCGCCTGACCCGTCAGACGTCCCGGGACGAGGCGCTGGCGCTGCTGGAGCAGGCCTGCTCCGGCCAGGAGGCATCTCAGGAGGTGATCGACGAGTCCATGCGTCAGATCAACGCCATGGCCAGCTGGAACCTGCAGGAGAGCCTGCTGGAAAACCAGCTGTTGGCAAAGGACTTCACCGACTGCGTGGTGTTCGTCAACGACGACGGCGTCACCGTCGCCGTGCCCGCGCCGGTGGACGGCCTGACCGACACCCAGGTGGCCCAGATCACCGAGGCGGTGGTGGCCAATACCGACTACACCGCCCAGGCGCTGAACATTATAGAAGTGACGGAGTAAACTGCCTCTTCCTTTTTTCGCGGCGCTGTGTTATAATGCTTCCAAAGAATCTCCGTTAGATCGTTTGGAGGATACTGGCGATGGCTGAGAATTACATCACCAAGCAAGAGGAAAAGGGCACGGTCAACATCTCCGAGGACGTGGTGGCCGTCATGGTGGCCGCCGCCGTTACCGAGGTGGAGGGCGTGGCCGGCCTGGGCAGCCCCACCACGGCGGAGCTGTCGGAGCTCTTCGGGAGGAAGAATCCCGTAAAGGGCCTGAAGATACGTTTTATCGACGAAAAGATCACCATCGACGTGCTCATCAACGTCCGCGCCCCCGGCAGCATCACCGACACCGCCGTCCGGGTCCAGGACGCCGTGTGCAGCGAGGTGGAATCCGTCACCGGTATGAACGCGGTGGTGAACGTTCACGTGACGGGCATATCCTTTGACAAGTGATCGCCCGCGGCGAGCAGACCGGAGCCCCTCTCGGGGCTCCTTGTCGCATTTTCAGGCACTGGAGGAAATTATGACCAGATCAGCAGCGAGAGAGATCGCCATCCAGCTGGGCTTTTCCGTGGCCGGCACGGGGCAGGAGCCCGCGGCGGCGGTGGACGCGTTCTTCGAGCCGGAGCACTATGCCTCTCTGGCCGGGGAAGGGGACATTTACGGGGAGAAGCCTTCAAAACGGGATCTGCAGTTCATCCTGGACAGCGTGACCGGGGTGACGGAGCGCCGGGCGGAGCTGGACGGATATATCGGGACGTACGCCAAGGGGTGGCGGCCGGAGCGGATCAGCCGCAGCGCTGCCGCGATCCTGCGCCAGGCCATGTTTGAGGTGCTGTATATGCCGGACGTGCCGGACGCGGCCGCCATGGACGAGGCGGTGGAGCTGGCGAAGGGATACGAGGAGCCGGACGTGGTGGCCTTTATCAACGGCGTGCTGGGCGGCTTTTACCGGGGCGAGGTGGCCCATACGGACGAGCCCGCCCCAACGGAACAGGCCGATGGATGAGCGCGTTTTGACCGTTACGGCCCTGAACGAGTATGTGAAGGGCCTGGTGGATACGGACCCGATCCTGCGCCGGGTGGCGGTCCGGGGGGAGCTTTCCAACTACAAGGTCTATCCCTCCGGCCATCATTATTTCACGCTGAAGGACGCCGAGTGCAGCCTGCGGTGCGTCATGTTCCGCTCCAGCGCGGCCAAGCTGCGCTTCCGGCCGGAGAGCGGCATGGGCGTGGTGGCGTCGGGAAGCGTGTCGGTCTATCTGCGGGACGGGGCTTATCAGCTGATCGCCACCGGGCTGATGCCCGAGGGGACCGGGGACCTGCAGGTGGCCTTTGAACAGCTCAAGGCCAAGCTGGAGGCGGAGGGCCTGTTCGATCCCGCCCACAAAAAGCCTTTGCCCCGCTTTCCCCGCCGGGTGGCGGTGATCACCAGCAGCGCGGGCGCGGTGATCCACGACATCATCCGGGTGCTGGGCAAGCGGTGGCCCATGGCAGAGATCCTGCTGCTGCCGGTGCGGGTGCAGGGGGCGGAGGCGCCGGCGGAGATCGCAGGCGCCATACGCTACGCCAACCGCTACCGGGTGGCGGACCTGATCATCACAGGCCGGGGCGGCGGGTCCATGGAGGATCTGTGGGCGTTCAACGACGAGCGGGTGGCCCGGGCCATTTTTGCGTCTGAGCTGCCGGTGATCACCGCCGTGGGCCATGAGCCGGACGTGACCATCGCCGATTATGTGGCGGACCGGCCGGCGGCCACCCCATCCAACGCCGCCGAGATCGCCGGACCGGACCGGGAGGAAGTGGCGTCATACGTGGCCCAGGCCGGGATACGGCTGAGGCAGGCCATCCGGGGCAAGCTCGATCTGCTGTCCCGGCGGCTGGAGGAGCTGAAAAGCCGGCCGGCGCTGACGGACCCGGAGGTATATCTCGGGGCCAAACGGATGCGGCTGGATTACGCCCGGGCCAGTTTGGCCGGCGCGGGGGAGGCCCTTACCGGCGGAAAGCACCGGGAGTTTGCGGCCCTGGCGGCCAAGCTGGACGCCCTCAGCCCGCTGAAGGTGCTGGGCCGGGGCTATGCCATCGCGGAAAAGAACGGCGCCGCGCTCCGCCGGGCGGAGGATGCGGCTGTGGGAGACAGGATCACGGTGCGGCTGTCCGGGGGGAGCCTGGACTGTGCCGTGGAGGAGACTAACTATTAAAAGTCAAGTCTAAATTTGAGAAGTTGGGCGAAGAGATGTTGACCCGTAAGAAGGTATAGC
>CANQUE010000006.1 GCA_947626905.1 uncultured Oscillospiraceae bacterium | reverse complement strand
CACGCTGATCTGGTCCACCCGGGAGGCGAAGTCGGTCTTCTCCCCGGCGATGCGGGCGATGTGGGCGGGCACGCCCACGGCGGTGGAATTGGGGGGCACCTCCGAGAGCACCACGGCGTTGGAGGCGATGCGGCTGTTGTCCCCCACCTTGAAGGGGCCCAGCACCTTGGCGCCGGAGCCGATGAGCACGTTGTTGCCGATGGTGGGGTGGCGCTTTCCCTGGTCCTTGCCGGTGCCGCCCAGGGTCACGCACTGATACAGCAGCACGTCGTCCCCGATCTCGGCGGTCTCGCCGATGACCACGCCCATGCCGTGGTCGATCACCAGCCGCCGGCCGATGGTGGCGCCGGGATGGATCTCGATGCCGGTCTTTTTCCTGGTCCGCTGGGATACGCCCCGGGCCAGGAACCGGAACCCATGGGTCCACAGCCAATGGGCCCGACGGTGGCGCATGACCGCCTTCACGCCCGGATACATCAGCCACACTTCAAAGGCGCTCCGGGCGGCGGGGTCCCGGGCCTGATAGGCCTTTATGGTTTCTCGCAGATAGTCAAACATATGGATATAGAAAACGATCCTTTGATCCTTTATCGTCTATCTTTACAGTGTGTCCCGTAAGGAAGCCGTCCTCCTGACCGTCGATGCGCACCCAGGCGAACTGTCCGGGGGCGGCCGTTCCGGTGAAGAGGACCTGACTGTCCACCTCCGGCGAGTCGCAGTAGCTGCGGCCGACCCAGCGGCCGTCCGCCTCCCGGCCCTCGCACAGGATCTTGAACGTCAGGCCGCGTTGCCGGTCGTTGTACGCCTGCATGATGCGATCCTGCAGGGCCATGACCGCGTCCCGGCGGTGCTCCGCTTCCTCCTGGCTACATCGGTCGGGCATCTGGGCCGCCGGGGTACCCTCCTGGGGGGAGAACACGAACACCCCCACCCGGGGGAGCTGCTGCTCTTTAAGGAAGGTCATGAGCTCGGCAAATTCCGCCTCCCCCTCGCCGGGCAGGCCCACGATCAGGCTGGTGCGGATCTCCGCCGCGGGAATGAGATCCCGCAGCGTTTCAAAGAGCGCGCGGATGCTCCGATTCGTCTCCGGCCGGCGCATCCGGCGCAGGATGGCGTCGTTCACGTGCTGGATGGGGATGTCCAGATACTTCACGATCTTGGGCTCGGCGGCGATCAGCTCGATGAGCTCGGCCGTGATCTCGTGGGGGTAGAGGTAGTGCAGCCGTATCCATTCTATGCCCTCCACCTTCACCAGTTCCCGCAGCAGGGTGCACAGGGTGGTGCCGTCGCGGAAGTCCCGGCCGTAGGCGGTCACGTCCTGGGCCACCAGGATCAGCTCCTTCACGTCCCGGGTGGCCAGAGCCTCCGCCTCAGCCAGGATGGCGTCCATGGGCCGGGACCGGTACCGGCCCCGGATGGAGGGGATGACGCAGTAGGCGCACCGGTTGTCGCAGCCGTCGGCGATCTTCAGATAGGCCCAGCCCGGGCCGGTGGTCACGGTCCGGTCCAGCTCCGGCAGCGGCGCGTTCTTGTCCGCGAAGCGGCGCATGTGCGCCTGGGGGGACTCCAGGGCGGCCACGATGTCGGGGAAGCTGCCCACGCCCAGCACCGCGTCGATCTCCGGGATCTCCCGGAGGATATCCCCCTGATAGCGCTCCGGCAGGCACCCGGTGACCACCAGGCGCTGCAGGGGCCCGGTCTTTTTCAGCTCCGCCAGCTCCAGTATGGCGTCGATGGCCTCCTGCTGGGCCGCCTCGATGAAGGCGCAGGTGTTGACCACCGCGGCGTCCGCCTGGGCGGGGTCCGCGACGATCTGGTGGCCGGCCGCCTGGATCAGCGCCAGCATCTGCTCGGAGTCTATGAGGTTTTTTGCGCAGCCAAGTGCGGTGAAATGTACTTTCATTCGTCGTCTGTATCCGCCCCGCACCGGCGCAGGGCGGCATGGATGTCATCCCAGGAATAGCCCCGGCGGAACAGGGCCGCCGCGGCCTTCTCCCGCTCTCTCCGGTCGGCGGGGTCCTTGCCCCGGAGCTTTGCCGCCAGGAGCCGGTCGATGGCGCCGTCCTGTTCGTCCAGCTGGGCCAGGGCGCCGTCCCACAGCTCCTTGGGCACCCCCCGGCGGTTCAGCTCCGTGCGCACCCGGCCGGGGCCGTAGCCCATGGCGGCATAGTGGCGGCAGATCTGGCCCGCATATTCGGCGTCGTTGACGAAGCCATAGTCCAGACACAGGGCGACGACCGTGTCGATGTCCTGCGGAGAGCAGCCCTTTTGGGCCAGCTTCTGGCGCAGCTCCTTCTCCGAATGGGGGCGCTTGAGATACTCCAGCGCCCACTTTTTCGCCTTTTCCAGGGGGGAGGGGGCCGCCTTCCCAGGCGGCTCCAGCTCCCCCGCCGGGTCGTTCATCACCCAGCGGACGGTGTGTTTATGGTTCTCTTCCATGGCCTCGCAGAGTTCGGCTCCGCAGAGCCGAATAAAATGGGACATGATTTCCGGGGGCGTGTACCTCGGAAATCATTCTTTGCGGTCTGCAAACGTGCGGGCTGCCTGCGGCCCGTGCGCTGCAGCAGACCGAAACCTTCTCGTTTGCATGCTTGCATGCAAACGACTACTCCTCCGCGCCGTCATCGAAATCTTCCGCCGACACGTCCACGGCCCGGCCGGCGGCCTTGGCGGCTTTCAGGGCCTGGGGGCTCATCAGCCGGTAGGCGTTGGCCCGGATCTGGGCCTCGATCTCGGCGGCCTTGTCCGGATTGTCCAGCAGGTACTGCTTCACGCCGTCCCGGCCCTGGATGCGCTCGCCGCAGACGGTGAACCAGGCGCCGGCCTTCTCGATGATGTCCAGCTTGGCGCCCAGGTCGATGATCTCGCCCACCTTGGAGATGCCCTCGCCGTAGATGATGTCGAACTGGGCCTCCTTGAAGGGCGGGGCCACCTTGTTCTTCACCACTTTTACCCTGGTCCGGTTGCCGATCATCTCGTCGCCGGACTTGAGGGTCTCCACCCGGCGCACGTCCAGGCGCACGCTGGAGTAATATTTCAGCGCCCGGCCGCCGGGCGTGGTCTCCGGGTTGCCGTACATCACGCCGATCTTCTCCCGGAGCTGGTTGATGAACACCACGATGCAGTTGGTCTTGGAAACGATGCCGGCCAGCTTCCGCAAAGCCTGGCTCATCAGCCGGGCCAGCACGCCCACGGTGGAGTCGCCCATCTCCCCCTCCAGCTCGCTGCGGGGCAGCAGGGCCGCCACCGAGTCCACCACGATCACGTCGATGGCGCCGGAGCGGACCAGAGCCTCGGTGATCTGCAGGGCCTGCTCGGCGGTGTCGGGCTGGGAGATGAGCAGGTTGTCGATATCCACCCCCAGAGCCCGGGCATAGGCCGGTTCCAGGGCGTGCTCCACGTCGATATAGGCCACCTCGCCGCCGCCCTTCTGGGCGGAGGCCACCAGGTGCAGGGCCAGGGTGGTCTTGCCGCTGGCCTCGGGGCCGTAGATCTCCACGATCCGCCCCCGGGGCACGCCGCCGATACCCAGGGCCAGGTCCAGACCCAGCGAGCCGGTGGAGATGCTCTCCACGTTCACCGGGATGTCCTCGCCCAGACGCATGATCGCGCCCTTGCCGTAGTTCTTCTCGATCTGGGCAAGCGCCGTTTCCAGCGCCTTTTTCTTGTCTGCCGCCTGGCCCACAGAGGGGGGAGGCGCCGTTTTCTTCGCTGCCATGATGATGACTCCTCTCTTTTCTTTCTTCCTTTGAAAAGCGGCCGCGGCCTCAGCGGGCCTTCCGCCGGGCCACGACGACCCGGTCGGTGCCGCCGGTGTCCTTCAGCGTACGGATGGCGGCAAAACCCGCCTGGGCAAGGAGCTGGGCCACCGGCTGGGCCTGTCCCTCTCCCACCTCCAGCATGATCACGCCGTTGTCCCGTAAAACGGACTTCCACAGGGCAATGACCGGGCGGATCACGTCCAGCCCGTCCTCCCCGCCGTCCAGGGCCAGGATGGGCTCATAATCCTTCACGGAGCTGTCCAGGGTCTGCAGCTCCGCCGTGGGGACATAGGGCGCGTTGCAGGTCACCAGGTCGAAGGTGCCCAGGAGCATGGGGGGCTTGGCGGTCACGTCCGCCTCCACGCACATCACCCGCACCTCCAGGCCGTTTTTGCGGATGTTCCGGCGGCACAGGCTCAGGGCCTGGGGGCTGTTGTCCACCATGACGATCTTCGCCCCGGGCATATGCACGCCCATGGCCACGCCCACGCACCCGGACCCGGCGCACAGGTCCAGTATCCGGGGGGTGCCGTTGCGCCCCTGGAACAGGGCGATGGCGGCCCGGACCAGCACCTCCGTGTCCGCCCGGGGGATCAGCACGTCCCGGGTGATCTCCAGTGGCACGCCGTAAAACTCCCAGCACCCGGTGATGTAGGCCACTGGCTCGCCGGTCATCCGCTGGGTCACCATCCGGTCCACCTGCTGGGCGAACTCGTCCGAGGCGTACAGGTTCAGGTCCCGCATGAACCGGTCCATGGTCTTGCCCGCCGCCTGGGACACGATCAGCCGGGCCTCCAGGCCGTAGGCCTCGATGCCCGCGTCCTTCAGCCGCTTGCGCGCCAGGATGTAAATGTCGTTGTACGTCTTAGCCATGACTCATATCTTCTCTCTGTTTGGGGTTTCGGGTCGCTGCCTTAAACGATCACCAGGCGTCCGCGCCCTTTTGGTCCGGGATGACCAGCTTCAGGGCGGTGATGGCCACCTCCATCATGCCCTCGTCCGGCTCCTGGGTGGTCAGATGCTGGAGCATCCGGCCCGGCCAGGACAGGATCCGGGAGATGGTCAGATCGTCGTGGCGGCCCAGCCACCGGTTCAGCTCGTAACTCAGGCTCACCACCACCGGCAGCAGCGCCAGCTTTACCACCATCCGCAGAAAGACATTGTCCACATGCAAAAAGGCGTTGACCACCACGAACACGAAAATGCTCAGAATGATCACCACCAGCATAAAGCTGGTGCCGCAGCGGGGGTGGAAACGGCTCTCCGTGCGGACGTTTTCCACGGTCAGGTCCCGGCCGTGCTCGTAGCAGTAGATGGTCTTGTGCTCCGCCCCGTGGTAGCGCCACATCCGGCGCATCTCCTTCATTTGGCTCACCGCGCCCATATAGCCCAGGAAGATGGCCAGCTTCAGTACGCCCTCCAGCAGGGTGCGCAGGCCGTCGTGGCCGTGGCGGAGAGGCGGGATCAGACCCACCAGCGCGGTGGGCAGGAAGATGAACAGACCCACCGCCAGGCCCAGGCCCAGCACCACCGCCAGGGCGATGATGAGCTTTTCCGCCTTTTCCGAGCTGAAATGGGCCTCCACCCATTTGTCCAGCTTGGAGGGCTCCTCCTGTTCCTCCTCCGGGAGGAACTGGGCGGAGTAGGTGACGGCCTTCATGCCCTTGGCCATGCTGTCGACGAAATTCACGATGCCCCGGATCAGCGGCCAGCCGCAGAAGGGGTGCTTTTCCCGGAGCATATGCAGCGGCTCCACCTTGGTGACCAGCTCGCCCTCCGGGGAGCGGATCACGATGGACTGCTTGTCCACGCCCCGCATCAGGATGCCCTCCATCAGGGCCTGCCCGCCGATGGAGGTGCGGAAGCCGCAGCTGGGATTCGATTGGTTTTTGCTCGACATTTTTTCGCCTTTCAGATAACGCTGTGCTATATCGTCAGATCTTCTTGCTTCATCACGGGGAGCATCACCGTCACGATCAGGCCGGTACGCCCGTCGGCGGCGTTTTCCAGCTCCAGCTTGCCCTTGTGGCGGGTCACGATCTCGTCGCACACGGACAGGCCGATGCCGCTGCCCCGTTCCTTGCCGCTGCCCTTATAGAACTTCTTCTTCACGAAGGGCAGCTCCTCCGGGGGGATGCCGGGGCCGAAGTCCCGGAACCGGACGATCACCCATCCTCCCGCCGCGCCGATGGTCACCAGGATGCGCCCGGCGGCCCGGCCGTATTTGGCGGCGTTGTCCATGATGTTCAGGAACACCTGCTTCAGCCGGGAACCGTCCCCCAGCACCGGGGGGATGTCCTCCTCGGGCGGGGTGTATTCCACGTTCATGCCCTCCTGGCGCATCAGGTTGCCGTAAGTATAGATGGCCTCCTCCAGCTCTCCGGCCACGTCCAGCACTTCCACGTTCAGGTTGAACCGGCCGTCCTGGATGCGGGTGAACTCCAAAAGCTCCTCCACCATTTTGGTCAGCCGCCCCGACTCCTTGGAGATGATGGCGATGCCCCGCTGGGCGTCGGGCGAAATGGACTCGTCATAGGCCAGGGTCTCCGCCCAGCCGGTGATGGCGGTCAGGGGCGTGCGCAGCTCGTGGGACACGGTGGAGATGAACTGGGTCTGCACCCGCTCCGACTCGCCGATCTTGGCGCTCATCTCGTTGATGGCGTCGGTCAGGTCCCCGATCTCGTCGTCGTATTTCTTCTGGGCCTGGATGCCGTAGCTGCCCTCGGAGATCCGCCGGGCCAGAGCGGTGAGCTCCACCAGCGGCTCCGTGACCGTGCGGATGATGTAGAGGTTGCACAGGATCACCGCCAGGATGACCAGCAGCCCCACCCCCGCGGCGGCGGCGGACATAACGGCGATCTGGCGGTTCACCAGATGCAGGCTGGTCACATACCGCATGGCGCCCACCACCGCGCCGTCGGGGCTGATGAGGGGGGCGGTGACGGCCATGATCTGTTCGCCGGTGGCGCTGCGCCGGCCGTGCCAGGCCCCCAGCTCCCGGTCGTTGAGCGCCTTGCGCACGTCCGGGGAACCGGGCTCGGTCCCGGCGGAGATGCCGTAGCTGGACACCTCCACGATGCCGCGGGTGTTGATGAACTGCAGCTCCAGCTTGTCCTTGTCCTCAAAGCTCTCGGTGTAGCGGTAGGCGCTCTGGTAATACTGGCTGTAGGTCCGGGAGATATAGCCGGTGAAGAAGGTGGAGGCGGACTGGGCCTTGGTGGTCAGCCCGGTGCGGACGGCGTTGTAGTAGTAGCTGCGCACGCCCAGCGAGAACACCAGCGTGAACAGCGCCACGATGACCACCGTCAGGGCGATGCCCGATTTCAGCCACCGGCCCTTCAGACCCCGGATATGCTTTTTTGCCAGGATCTTGCCCATAAACTGCCTTTCAAACGCCTGTTAAAAGCCCCACTTATAGCCATAGCCCCAGACGGTGGTGATGTAGGTGGGGATGGTGGAATTGTCCTCGATCTTGATCCGCAGCCGGCGGATGTTCACGTCCACGATCTTCAGCTCCCCGAAGTAATCCCGGCCCCAGACGGCGTTGAGGATGTCCTCCCGGCTCAGAGCCCGGCCGGGATTGTCCATGAACAGCTTCATGATGGAGTACTCGATCTGGGTGAGCTTGATCCGCTCGCCGTTTTTCTCCAGGGTGCGGTTGCGGGTGTTCAGCCGGAACGGCCCGTGGCGCAGCTCGCCCTTGTCCGCCTCCGGCTCCTCCGCCCCGGTGCGGCGGAACAGCGCGTCGATCCGGGCGGTGAGCTCCGCCGGGGAGAAGGGCTTGGTCACATAGTCGTCCGCCCCGGTCATCAGGCCCGTCACCTTGTCCATCTCCTGGGCCTTGGCGGTGAGCATGATGATGCCGATCTTTGAGTCTGAGGCCCGGATGCGGCGGCACACCTCGAACCCGTCGATGTCCGGCAGCATCACGTCCAGCAGCGCCACCTTGATGTCCGGGTTTTGCTTCAGCTGCTCCAGGGCCTGCTCGCCGGTCTCCGCCTCGATGGGCTCATAGCCGGAACGCTTCAGGTTGATCACCACGAAGCTGCGGATGCTGGATTCGTCCTCCAAAACCAAAACTTTCTTCATTGCCGTTGCCTCCTTGTCACAGATCGCCCAGCTGCCACTGATCGTATATGATGTAGAAATTATCCAGGATATCCTGTTGGGATAGCTCGTCTGTCAGAAGCTGGGCGGCAAAGACGGTGTTCTCCTCCTGCCGGAGGATGAACCGCCCGTCCACCTCCGCCCGGTCCTGGCGGTTGGGCCCGGTGAGGGCGTATATGGCCAGCACCGTCCGCTGGGGAGCGGAGCCGGTCCCCGGCACGATGAAGGCCGCGGCGGGCTCATCGCCGCCGACGCCGTGGCGCTCCACGGTCAGGTCCTCTTTCAAAAGCCCGGTCAGCACCAGGTACCAGCCGCCCTCCGCGTCGTAATAGGATCTGGCCACGGGGGTCTGGGAACCGCTGGGGTCCAGGCTGTACCAGGTGAGCATGTCGCCGGAGCCGGAGGGGAGCTCGATGTTCCCGTCCCGGTCGATGTCCGCGGCATAAAGGCCGTCCGGCCGGAAAACGTTGCTGCGGCCCAGAGGGGACATGGTCAGATTTTTCATCTGTCCGCCCACGAAGGCGAACACGTCCGTCACCAGCCCGCTGCCGCTCAGATCGCTCTCCACGAACAGCGCCGCCGTCCCGCCGCTGATGGTCCCGGGGGTGGCCCGGCGCACGGCGGTGATGCCGGAGGAGAGGGCCAGCTCCGTGGTGGAAACGGCGTTGTCCGCGCCGATGTCATACATGGTGAGGCTGCCGCCGGAGGCGTTGACCTGCAGGGCCAGCAGATCCTCCACGCCGTTGCCGTCCAGATCGAACACCACGAAGTCCGTGCATCCGGCGGAGAACAGGCAGTCCTGACCGGCGCTGTCCGGCCCGCCCAGGGAGTAGACCGACAGCAGCCGCAGGTCCCCCGCTCCCTGCCAGGCCAGGATGAGCTCCGAGGCCCCGTCCCCGTTCAGATCGGCGTAATCCACGCCGGCCACGGCGGAGCCCTCCCCGGGCAGGATGGCGTCCAGATAGAAGTCGCCCTCCCCGTCCTGGCGGTAGACGCACACCAGGGGGATGTGGGACTTGTCGGCCAGGAAGGCCAGGGCCTCCGGCGAGCCGTCCCCGTCCAGGTCCCGCAGCTGGATGGATTGGCGGTTGCTGCCGCCGGTGGGGGCGGCATAAGAATCGCCCTCGTCCAGCCGCTGGCCGATCAGCTCCTGGAGCTGGACGTACTGCTCCGACATCCGGGGCAGGGAGTACAGCTTTTCCACGCTGCCGGTCATGCATCCGGAGCAGGCAAAGGCAATGAGCGCTGCCATCACCAGCGCCGTCAGGCGCCGCTTGGGGCTGTTCATGCCATCACCTCTCCTGTAACTTTTTTCCCTATCTTAATCATTATATCACATTTGTTACGAAATTCCTAGAGAAAAGTTACAAATGCCCGGAGAACTTTTTCGCAGATTCTGCGCCGGGATACTTGCAGACGTGGGAATTTGGGACTATAATATGTGTCCATAAGCGAAAAACAGACCGCATACAGATGCAGCCGCGATGGCAGGAGGAATGAAAATGGAGATCAAGATCACGAAAACGACGGTGTCCCGGCAGCGGCCAGACCCCAACAACATCCCCTTCGGCACCTACTTCTCGGATCATATGTTCCTGATGGACTATGAAAAGGGCAAGGGCTGGCACGACGCGAGGATCGTACCTTACGGCCCTCTGACCCTGGAACCTTCCGCCATGGTGCTGCACTATGCCCAGGAGGTTTTCGAGGGCATGAAGGCCTACCGCACCGCCGACGGCCATATCCAGCTTTTCCGGCCCATGGAGAACATCAACCGCATGGCCCGCTCCTGTGAGAAGCTGTGCGTGCCCGTGATCCCCCCGGAGGACTATCTGCAGGCCATCAAGGCGCTAGTGGAGGTGGATAAGGACTGGGTGCCCTCCGCCCCGGACACCAGCCTGTACATCCGGCCCTATGTGATCGCCACCGACCCGAAGCTGGGGGTCCACGCCTCGTATACTTATATCTTCGGCATCATCACCTGCCCGGTGGGCAGCTACTATCCCGAGGGGATCAACCCGGTCCGCATCGCCATCGAGAGCCGGGAGGTCCGCGCCGTCCGGGGCGGCACCGGCTTCGCCAAGTGCGGCGGCAACTACGCCGCCAGCCTTCACGCCAGCGAGCAGGCGGAGAAGAACGGCTTCTCCCAAGTGCTGTGGCTGGACGGCGTGGAGCAGAGATACATCGAAGAGGTTGGCTCCATGAACGTGATGTTCAAGCTGAACGGCAAGATCGTCACCCCCTCCCTGGAGAACGGCTCCGTCCTGCCCGGCGTCACCCGCAAGAGCTGCATCCAGCTGCTGAAGGATTGGGGCTATGAGGTGGAGGAGCGGGACATCTCCATCGACGAGCTGATCGCCGCCGCCGGGAGCGGCGAGCTGGAAGAGGCCTGGGGCTCCGGCACCGCCGCGGTGGTGTCCCCCATCGGTGAGATCTTCTATCAGGGCAAGGACTACACCATCAACGGCTTTAAGATCGGCCCCGTGACCCAGAAGCTGTACGATACCCTCACCGGCATCCAGTGGGGCAAGACGGCCGATCCTTACGGCTGGGTGGAGCCCGTCTGTTAAGTCGGAGGTACACGCCCCCGGAAAAAACGATCCTATTCTATTTGCGCCTGCGGGCGCAAACTCTGCGAGGCTAGGAGGCCCCTGTCATGACCATCCTTCTCACCGGCGCCGCCGGTTACATCGGCTCCCATACCGCCGTCGCCCTGGCCCAGGCCGGGTACGACGTGGTCATCGTGGACGATTTTTCCAACTCCTCCCCCGAGGCGGTGCGCCGCTGCGAGGCCCTGACCGGGGCGAAAATGCCCCTGTACGAGGCGGACGTAGCGGACAAGGCCGCCATGCGCCGCATCTTTGCCGAAACGCGGCCCGCCGCCGTCATCCATTTTGCCGGATTCAAGGCGGTGGGGGAGAGCGTGGCCAAGCCCCTGATGTACTACCGCAACAATCTGGACACCACCCTGACCCTGCTGGAGTGCATGGCCGAGGCGAAGGTGGGCCGGTTCATCTTCTCCTCCTCCGCCACCGTGTACGGGGCGAAGGCGGCCGTGCCCTACACGGAGCAGAGCGAGACCGGCGGATGCACCAACCCCTACGGCTGGACAAAGTTCATGATCGAACAGATCGCCTCCGGCGCGGCCAAGGCCGACCCGGACATGAGCGTGGTGCTGCTGCGGTACTTCAACCCGGTGGGCGCCCATCCCAGCGGCCGCATCGGGGAGAACCCCTCCGGCATCCCCAACAACCTCATGCCCTACATCACCCAGGTGGCGGTGGGCCGCCTGCCCCAGCTGAACGTGTTCGGCGACGATTACGACACCCCCGACGGCACCGGCGTGCGGGATTATATCCACGTCTGTGACCTGGCGGAGGGCCATGTGAAGGCCCTGGAGTACGCCCTGGAACACACCGGCACGGAGGTGTTCAATCTGGGCACCGGCCACGGGGTGAGCGTGCTGGAGCTGGTCCACGCCTTTGAGAAGGCCTCCGGCGTAAAGATCCCGTACCGGATCGCCCCCCGGCGGGCCGGCGATCTGGCCAGCGTGTACGCCGACTGCTCCAAGGCGGAGCGGGTGCTGGGCTGGAAGGCCACCCGGACCGTGGAGGATATGTGCGCCGACTCCTGGAGATGGCAGAAGAACAATCCCAACGGGTATTGATCCTTCCTTGTCTACAAGCTGGCAACATTTTACAAAAGCCCCCTCCTTTGAGGGGGCTTCATTATCCTATTTTTAGAATCGACGCCGTTCGGCAAAAGCCGCTTACATTTTCAGGAAAAAAGTGGTACACTATAGGTGGGAAATTAGACGTGTAACGGAGCAGAGGGCCGCGGGAGGCGGCCGGATCAAGGAGTGTGGCTTTTTTGTATCAGATCGGCGATCTCATTCTCTACGGCGGCACAGGGGTGTGCCGGGTCACGGACGTGGTGTCCAGAAAAGCGGGGCGGACGGAGCCGGAGCGGCTGTACTATGTTCTCGCGCCGCTGTATCAGACGGGCACCATCACGACGCCGGTGGACAACGGGAAGGTGTTCACCCGGCCGGTCATTTCACGGGATGAGGCCATGGACCTCATCGATCAGATCCCTTCCATCCAGCCGGAGGTATATTACAACCAGAACCTTCAGCAGCTGGAGAACCACTACAAGACCGCTATGGGGGACCACGACTGTCTTTCCCTGCTGCGGGTGACCATGTCCGCCTACCGCAAGAAGGTGGAGCGGGAGGAGAAGAAGCTGAAGTTCGGCGCCGTGGACCGGCGGTATATGGAGCGGGCGGAGAACCTGCTGTACGGAGAGCTGGCCGTGGCGCTGGGCATCGCCCGGGAGAACGTCCAGGAATTCATCGCCCAGCGGCTCCGCAGCCGGGACGCGGATCTGGAGGCTGTCTGACCGCCGCGAAGGCCGCCAAAGGCGGGCGCGGACCATGGCAGGAAAACAACAGGGGGACGAAAAGTCCCCCTGTTGTTTTCTTCTATCTCTCCGGGGAAAGCGCCGGGCGGCGTTCATGCCCGGCCCATCATCCGCCGGAACAGGGAGAAGACCGCCCCGCCCTCCGCCTTGTCCGGTCCGGCAAAGGCGAGGGTCATGCGCTCCGGGTGGAACTGGACGGTGAGGATGGGCAGCGTATCGTGCTCCGCCGCCTCGATCACCCCGTCCGGGGCGAAGGCCGTGGCCCGCAGGCCGGTCCCCAGGGCGTCCAGGCCCTGGTGGTGGGAGCTGTTGACGGCGGCGGCCGGGCCGTAAAGGCCGAACAGGGCGCTGCCCGGCACGATCCGGACCGGGTGGGCGCTGTCTTCCCGGCCGCGGGCCATGTGGTCCCGGGCGGTGGGAAGATCCTGGATGAGCCCGCCGCCGAAGTAGACGTTCACCACCTGGTGGCCCCGGCATATGCCCAGGACCGGCTTTCCCGCCCGGACGAAGGCGTCCAGAAGGGCCAACTGCGCCTCGTCCAGCGCCGGGTCGATGTCCCGGGAGCCCCGGTCCGGCTGTCCGAAGCGGGAGGGGTGGATGTCCCCGCCTCCGGGCAGCAGCAGCCCGGCGCACCGATCCGCCGCCTCCGGGGCGAGGGTGACGGCGCTCTCCAGCCCCGCCGCCCGCAGCGCGGCGATGTAGTTTTCCACCCGGCCGGCATAGCCGGCGACGGCCACGGTCATCTCCTGTCCCCTCACAGATCGAACATGGTCAGGTCTTCCAGCGTTTCCCGCCGGACGATGAGCCGGCTGGCGCCGCCCCGGAGGGCCGCGATGGGCGGCCGGGGCACCCGGTTGTAGTTGGAGGCCATGGAATAGTTGTATGCGCCGGTGACGAAAACGGCCACCGTGTCCCCGGTCTGGGGCGTTTGAAGGGGGATGTTCTCGCCGATCAGATCCCCGCTTTCGCAGCAGCAGCCCGCCAGCGTCACGGCGGCGTCCTCCGGCTGTCCCGCCCGGTCCGCCACGGCGGCGCTGTACCTGGCGCCGTACAGGGCGTAGCGGGGGTTGTCGGTCATGCCCCCGTCCAAGGCCACGTAGGTGCTGCCCCCGGGGACGGTTTTCACGTTCTGCACCGTGTACAGCGTCACGCCCGCGTCGCCCACGATGCTCCGTCCCGGCTCCATCCATATGGCGGGGGCGGGATAATCCAGCGCGGCGAACAGGACGTTCAGGCGCCGGCCGGTTTCCCGGAGCATCCCCGCCAGGTCGGGCCGGGGATCCGCCGGCGTGTAGGCCACGGCAAAACCGCCGCCCAGATCCAGCACTTTGGCGGTGAAGCCCGTTTCCCGGCGCGCCTGGTCCAGGAAGGCCGCCATCACCTCCGCCTCCAGGCGGAAGGGGCCGGACTGGAAGACCTGGGAGCCGATGTGGCAGTGGAAGCCCTCCAGCGCGATGTGCTCCAGACCCAGGGCCAGCTTTGTCGCCTCCAGGGCCTGGCCCGTGGGGATGGGCACGCCGAATTTCACGTCCACCGCCCCGGTGTTCACCGCCTTGAAGGTGTGGGGGTCGATGCCGGGGGTCAGGCGCAGCAGCACCCGGGGGCGAAGGCCCATGGCCGCCGCGGTCCGGTCGATCCGTTCCAGCTCCTCCGGCCCGTCGGCCACCAGGGTCCCCACCCGGTTTTCCAGGGCGTAGCGGATGGCGGCTTCGGTCTTGGCGTTGCCGTGAAAGCACAGCGCGGCCGGGTCCGCGCCCGCGGCCAGGGCGGTGTGGATCTCTCCGGCGGAGACCACGTCCAGGCCCATGCCCTCTTCGGCGGCCATGCGGCACAGGGCCTTGCAGCACAGGGCCTTGCTGGCGTACAGCGGCCGGCTCCCGGCGGGAAAGTGTTCTTTCATGGCGGCGGCGTACAGCCCCATCCGGCCGCGGACCATGTCCTCGTCCAGCACGTACAAAGGCGTGCCGTATTCCGCCGCCAGCGCCAGCGCGTCCACGCCCCCGATGGCCAGGTGGCCGGCGGCGTTCACAGTGAGATTGGTCTGATGTAACATAGGAGAGCCTCGTTTCCGTAGACAGGATATGCTTTTGCGTGGTACAATATGGGACATATTACAGCACATAAGAACAGATTGCAAGCTATTTTATCGGAGGGGTCTATGAACACACCGAAACAGATCGCGGAGAGCTATATCGAGACCGGCCGCCAGAAAGCGCTGATGGACAAGGGGCGGATGTTCCTGCTGGCGGTGCTGGCGGGGATGTTCATCGCCCTGGCGGGGGCGGCCTCCTCTGTGGCCACGGCGGCGGCGGGAAGGCTGGCGGGGGCCTGCGTGTTCCCGGCGGGACTGGCCATGGTGATCCTGGCGGGCAGCGAGCTTTTTACCGGCAATAACCTGATGGTCATCTCCCTGCTGGCGAAAAAGATCACCGCCGGGCAGATGCTCCTGGCCTGGGCGGTGGTGTACGCGGGCAACCTGGCCGGGTCGGTGCTGGTGGCGGCCCTGGCGGTAGGCGGCGGGACGTTCGACGGCTGTTATGAGGCCGTGGCCGCCACGGCGGCGGCCAAAGCGGCGCTGCCCTTCGGCGCGGCGCTGCTGCGGGGGACGCTGTGCAACATACTGGTGTGCACGGCGGTATGGATGGCCATGGCGGCCCGGGACGCGGCGGGAAAGGTGCTGGCGCTGTACCTGCCGGTGGCGGCGTTCGTGCTGTGCGGGTTCGAGCACTCGGTGGCCAACATGTTCTTCCTGCCGGCGGGCCTTTTCGCCGCGGCGCGCTACGGGCTGAGCCCGGAGGGGCTGACCTGGAGCGCCGCGCTTTTCAAAAATCTCCTTCCCGTGACGGCGGGCAACCTGCTGGGCGGCGCCGGATTGGGGACGCTGTTTTACGCGATCCACCTGCGGCGGGGCCGGGACGGATAACGAACGCAAAAAGGCCGGACAGGAGATCGTCCTGCCCGGCCTTTGCCGCCGGCCACGCCCTGTATTGTTTTTACAGGGCGGCTTTTGCTTTTTTGTCGTGGATCCGCCGGGCCAGGTATACCGCCGGCGTATCCAGAAGGCTGGTCGCCACATAGATGGCATAGCCCGCGAAGATGATGCTGGCCAGAAGGGAGGGGGTGTAGCCCTCCACGCCCGCGAACGCGGCCAGGTTGAACAGCACCGTGTTCACGAATTGGCTGATGAGGGTGGAGCCGTTGTTGCGCAGCCACAGGTATTTCCGGTGGCTGCCGAATTTTTTGTCCGTGAAGTCCCACCATTTGTGGTACAGCCACACGTCCAGCAGCTGGCTTACGGCGTATACCGACATGCTGGCCAGCACCAGCCGGGGGGTGGTGGAGAAAATGGCCCGGATGGAGGGCATGGCCCAGTCGCTGGCCGCCGGAACGTACAGCATCCAGCTGGCGGTGAGCAGCGCGAAGAACACGGACGCGCCGATGCCCAGAAAGACCGCCCGGTTGGCCGCTTTCCTGCCGGAATTCTCGCTGAGGATGTCGGTGATGAGGAACGTGGCCGCGAACAGCACGTTGCCCAGCGTCTGCTCCATTTTGAAGGCGTCCACCAGGATCAGCACCTCGATGTTGGCCAGGATGGTGACGGTCACCGTCATGGCGTAAAGCCCTGTGTCGTCCCACAGCCGGTAGGCCAGCAGGACCGCTCCGAAGATGAATACCACGGAGCCGGCAAGGATCAGCTCATTCATTTGTTTCCTTCCCGGAGGCAAAAAAACGGGACGCTACCGCGTCCCGAAATGTCTCCTCGCCGTAGTTTTGATTTAACGCCGGTATCCCGGCGCAGGGCAGGATGGTCACGAACTGCCCGGTATGTACTTATGTCAGGTATCAGCCTTGCTGATTATAGCCGCCCTGTCCCGCTTTGTCAAGAGGCATCCGTATCCTCCCCGGCCTCCAGGTATTCGTAATATTCCGACTCGCTGGAGAAAAGCATGTACCGCCCATCCACCAGCCCGTAAAAACCGGCCGCCGTAAAATAACCGCGCATCGCGTCCACCTCCCGCAGATCGTCCGGATCTCCCCGGCGAGTATAGGATACCGGCATTTATGTCCTATAAAACGGACAGCGGGACGCAAGGAAATCGCTCTTTACGAAAGGCGGTCCGGTGGGGTATAATGGGAGCGCAATCCGATGCCGCGGCAGAAAGAGAGAAGCCATGACATATATTTTGTTCAATCCGAAGGCCAACAACAACCACGGCGGCGCAGGCTTAGACAAGATCAAAGCGGCGGTGGCCGCCGGCGGCGGCGGTCAGCCCCAGGTGCTGGATCTGACCGCGCTGGACGCCAAAGCCTTTCTGATGGGCCTGCCCGCCGAAGACCGGGTGATCCTCTGCGGCGGGGACGGCACGCTCCACCATCTGGTCAACGATCTGGACGGGGCGGTGCCCGCCGCGCCGGTGTATGTCTGGCGCATGGGGACGGGCAACGACTTCCTCCGGGACGTGATCGGCCGGAAGGGTCCGAAGCAGGTGCTCCTGAACGATCACATCCGGAACCTGCCCCGGGCGGAGGTGAACGGCCAGCGCTACCGGGTCCTGAACAACGTCAGCTTCGGCATAGACGGCCAGGTGTGCGAGCTGGGAGAGCAGGAGAAGAAGCGGCTCGGCCGGAAGGTGGGGTATATCCCCCTGACCATCCGGCTGGCGCTGAAGATGTTCCAGCCCGTTCGGGCGAGCGTCACCGTGGACGGCCAGACCCGGACCTATGAGCGGGTGTGGGTGGCGTCCGCCTTCAACGGCCGGTTCGTGGGCGGCGGGGTGATGCTGGCCCCGGGCCAGGACAGGCGCAGCGGCGAGCTGTGCTGCGTGGTGCTGCACGACCTGGGCCGGGTGCGGGTGCTGGTCAATCTGGCCCGGGCCATGTGGGGCGGCCACACCAAGCTGCGCCAATGCGACGTGCGCTTCGGCCACGAGATCGTCGTCACCTTCGACAAGCCCACGGCGCTGAACATCGACGGAGAGGTGATCTCCGGCGTGACCAGCTACCGGGCGGAGAAATAAGAAAACGAGAGGGAGAAAAACGATGACAGACCAACAGATCATGCAGATATTTGCCGATACCGCCTATGTGCGCACCAGCGGCAGCGAGGAGGAGCGGCGCTGCGCGGAGTACATCGCCGCCCGCTGCGCCGAGATGGGCCTGCAGGCCGCGTTCGAGCCCTTCCCAGTAGACATGGCGGACATACGCCTGGAGAGCCTGACGGTGGACGGCCGGGCGGTGACGGCGAAGGGATATCTCTGCTCCGGCAGCGGCACGGTGGAGGCGCCGCTGGTATACCTGCCCAACACCGACGACTGCTCCCGCCAGCGCTGCGGGGGGAAGATCGTGCTCATCGACGGGCGCATGGGCCATTGGCTGTACCAGGACCTGCTGGACAGCGGCATGGCGGGCTTCATCACCTATGACGGGGACACCCACTATGCCGACCGGGACATCGACCGCCGGGAGCTGCGAAGCTCCGTCAGCAAGGGCAGGAAGGTGCCCGGCATGAACATCAATGTGAAGGACGCGGTGGCGCTGATCCGGGCCGGGGCGTCCCATGCCCGGATCCAGCTGGAGCAGGACGAGTACGAGGGCCAGTCCCGGAACGTGGTGCTGGACCTGCCCGGCCAGCGGGAGGAATTCATCCTCTTCACCGCCCACTATGACTCCACCAGCCTGTCCCAGGGGGCCTATGACAACATGTCGGGCAGCGTGGGACTGCTGGCCATGGCGGAATATTTTGCCTCCCATCCCCACAGCTACGGGATGCGGTTCGTCTGGTGCGGCAGCGAGGAGCCGGGCCTGCTGGGCTCCAAGGCCTATGCCGCCGCCCACGAGCAGGAGCTGGAAAAATGCGCGCTGAACATCAACCTGGACATGATCGGCTCCGTCATGGGCAAATTCATCGCCTGCGTCACCGGCGAGGAGAAGCTGGTCCACTACATCGAGTATATGGCCGGGGAGCTGGGCTGGGGCATCGAGGCCCGGCAGGGGGTATACTCCAGCGACTCCACGCCGCTGGCGGACAAGGGCGTGCCGGCGGTGAGCTTCGCCCGCCTGGCCCCGGGCAGCACCGCCACCATCCACAACAGCTACGATACGGCGGATCTGCTCCTGGCGGAGCGGATGCAGGGGGATATCGGCTTTATCACCGCCTTCGCCCAGCGGATGGCCAACGCCGCCCGCTGCCCGGTGGGCCGGGAGATGCCGGAGAACATGAAGGAGAAGCTGGACTACTACCTGCTGCGCAAGCGGGAGAAAAAATAAAACGCCCGCCGCCCGCGGGCACAAGACCGAACACCAGATAAAGACCGTTGGCGTTTTCACCGGAGAGCCGGTGCGCCAACGGTCTTTTTATCGGATATGCTGTTTTATGGCAGCGGCCGCCCGGCGGGCTCTTCCCGCCGAAGGGGTTCACTGGCCGAAGATGGCGGAGATATCGAGGGCCTGCATCCCCTCCTGCCAGAGGATCTGGGCCTGGCTGTTGGTCTCGTCCAGCAGCAGGGCGAAGGCGTCGCTGGCGGCGCTGGCCCGCAGGGGCGCGGCGCCGGAAGCGCCGGTGCAGGAACCCTCCGGGTCTACGGGCAGGCGCAGGATGATGTGGTAGCCATAGCTGGACTGGACCGGCTCGGACAGGCCGTATTCCTCCAGCGCCTGGGTGGTGGATTCAAATTCCGGCACCATCACCCCGGGGGTGAAGATGTACCCGTCGGGATAGGCGGCCAGCCCCGAGTCCTCGGAGTTTTCCTGCATCAGCTGGTCGAACAGGGCCTCCAGCGCCTGGCTGTCCCCGGCCACCGCGGCCAGCTGGGCGTAAAGCTCGTCCGCCTTGGCCTTTTTCTCGGCCAGAACGTCTTCCTCCAGGGCCTGGCCGGTGGTCGGATCGACGGTCATCAGAAGGATATGCTTGCAGGCCAGCACGCCCTGGCTGTCGGCCCAGGCCAGGACTTCTTCGACGGGCATATCCGCCCCGTCCTGGCCGTACAGCGCCGTGAACAGCTTGTCCGCCAGCAGGTCCGCGCCGGTAACGTAGTCGAACAGGTCCCGGTCGATGAACTGCCCGTCCAGATACGCCGCGTAGGCGTCCGCCTCTTCCTGGGAGCAGACGCCGTTCTGGTCGCCGTAGCTGTCGGCGCTTCGGTCGTAGGTGTCCTGGATGGACTGGCGGTCCGCCTCGTCCAGCGCCAGGCCCTTCTCCCCGGCCAGGGCGTTGACGGCCCGCAGCCGGAGCATGCTCTCCTGGGCGGAAATGATCACCAGCTCCCCGTTCGTCAGGGTCTGGTCGTAATCGTGGCCGTCCCAGCCGGAGAAGGGAGCGCCCATCGCGCTCATATACTGGACATATCCGGCATAATAGCTCAGCCAGTAGTAATACTCCCGCCAGGTGATGTCCTGGCCGTTGTAGACGGCCGCCACCGCGTCCGGCGCAAAGGCGGCGTAGCCCAGGCCCGGCGCGGCGGTGGCCTCGCTCTGGGCGGCGTCGGGCTCGCTCTGGGCGGCGTCCTGTGTGGGGGCGGGAGAGGCGGGGGCCTCATATTCCTGGATCTCGCTGCCGCACCCGGCCAGCAGCGAGCAGATCAGTGCCAGACAAAGGGCCGCAGCGGCCGGCTTTTTCATCATCTGAAACGCCTCCTTGGATAAGGGTCGGCAGCAGTATACCATGTTTTATCCCGGTCCACAAGCGCCCTTGACGGAAAAACCCGGTAGTGCTAATATGTGCATGAGTCATTAAAAATGGCGGGAAACGTCCTTTTTTCGGGAGGGCCTATGAATATCATCGTTGTGGGCGCGGGGAAGATCGGCTTCACCCTCACCCAGTATCTGGCCCGGGAGGGCCATGACCTGACGGTCATCGACCGGGACCCGGAGCGGATCACCCTGGTGAACACCACCCTGGACGCCATCTCCATTTCCGGCGGGGTGGACATCGAGCTGCTGCGCCTGGCGGGGGCGGACAAGGCGGACCTGCTCATCGCCGCCACCAACTCCGACGAGGCGAACATCCTGTGCTGCATGATGGGCCGGAAGCTGGGCGCGGGACACACCATCGCCCGGGTGCGCCAGCAGGACCACTACGAGGCGGTGATGCTCCTGCGGGATGAGCTGGGTCTTTCCATGACCATCAACCCGGAGAACGACGCGGCCCGGGAGATCAGCCGGGTGCTGCGTTTCCCCTCGGCGGCCAAGGTGGAGCCCTTCGCCAAGGGGCAGGCGGAGCTGGTGGAGTTCAAGCTGCGGGAGGACAATCCCCTGTGCGGCATGGCGCTGAAAAATTACCACAGCCGTTTTGACCGGGGCACCTTGATCTGCGCCGTCCGGCGGGGCGGCCAGGTCCTCATCCCCGGGGGCGAGTTCGTCCTTCAGGCGGGGGACAATGTGAACGTGGTGGGCGCGCCCAAGCATATTTACGCCTTCTTCCGCTCCATGGCCATCTTCAAAAAGGCCGCCAAGCGGGTGATGATCGTGGGCGGCGGCCATGTGGGGGTGTATCTGGCCCGGCAGCTGCTGGGCATGGGCATCAGCGTGAAGCTGGCCGAGCAGAACGAGGCAAAATGCCGCCGCATCAAGGATATGCTCCCCAAGGCGGAGGTGATCTGCTGCGACGCCTCCCGGCCGGACATCCTGGAGGAGGAGGGCCTGCGGGGCATGGACGCGCTGGTGGCCGTCACCGGCACCGACGAGGTGAACATCATCCTGGGCGCTTACGCCCGCCAGGCCGGCGTGGAAAAAGCGGTGGCGAAGGTGAACGAGGAGCATCTGGTGCCCCTGGCGGAGTCCTTCGGCCTGGAGGAGCCGGTGCAGCCCCGGATCATCACCGCCCAGCAGGTGCTCCAGTATGTGCGCAGCATGGACAACGCCAGCAACACCAGCGGCGTGGAGCAGCTGCGGCGCATCCTGGACGGGAAGCTGGAGATGCTGGAGTTCCGGGCCGGGGTTTCCAGCCCCTGCGTGGGCGTGGCCCTGAAGGATCTGCCCACCCGGCCGGACGTGCTGGTGGCGGCCATCATCCGGGACGGGAAGTGCCTGATCCCCGGCGGCAGCGACGAGATCTGGGCGGGGGACAGCGTCCTGGCCGTGACCACCCGGCGGGGCATGACCCGGCTGGAAGACATACTGAGAGGGTAAGCGGACGTGAATTACCGGATCATTTCAAGCATCCTGGGCCGCATCCTGGCCATCGAGGCGGGGCTGCTGCTGGCGCCGCTGGCGGTGGCGGCGCTGTACGGGGAGCCGGTCCTGCCCTTTGTGTGGACCATACTGCTGTGTCTGGCGGGGGCGGGGCTGCTGCTGGCGCTGGGGAGGAAGCACACCGGCTCTCTCCGGCCCCGGGAGGGGTTCGTGTCCGTGGCGCTGAGCTGGCTGGTCATCTCCCTGTTCGGCGCGCTGCCCTTCGTGTTCTCCGGCGCCATCCCCAACTATATAAGCGCCCTGTTTGAGATCATCTCCGGCTTCACCACCACCGGCGCCAGCGTGCTGCCCGAAGTGGAGGTGGTGCCAAAGGGCGTGCTGTTCTGGCGCAGCTTCTCCCACTTCGTGGGGGGCATGGGCGTGCTGGTGTTCATGATGGCCATCCTGCCCACCGACGACGAGCACTCCATGCATCTGCTGCGGGCGGAGGTGCCCGGCCCGGTGAAGGGCAAGCTGGTGCCCAAGATGCGGGACACCGCCCGGGTGCTGTATGTGATCTACTGCGTGATGACGGCGGTGGAAGTGGTGCTGCTGCTGGCGGGCGGGCTGGGCCTGTTCGACGCGCTGACCACCGCTTTCGGCACCGCCGGTACCGGCGGCTTCGGCGTGCGCAACGCCAGCATCGGCGCGTATAACAGCGCCTATGTGGACGTGGTGGTGGGCGTATTCATGATGCTGTTCGGGGTGAACTTCAACCTGTATTACATCGTGCTGGTGAAGCGGTCCCTGAAGGGCCTGAAGAGCCAGGAGCTGGGGCTGTACCTGCTGGTGATCGCCGCGGCCACGGTGACCATCGCCCTGAACATCCTGAATCTGTACGACGGCTTTTTCCAGGCCCTGCGCTACGCCTTCTTCCAGGTGTCCAGCATCATCACCACCACCGGCTTCGCCACGGCGGACTTCAACGTCTGGCCCAGCTATTCCCGGGCGCTGCTGGTGCTGCTGATGCTCATGGGCGCCTGCGCGGGCAGTACCGGCGGCGGCACGAAGGTGGCCCGGCTGGTGATCCTGGGCAAGTCCGTCTGGGCGGAGATCAAGAAGCTGCTGTTCCCCCGGGCCGTGAACCGGGTGACCCTGGACGGAGAGCGGCTGGAGGCGGGCGCCATCCACAACACCATGATCTTTTACATGCTCTATACCGTTATCGCTCTGGGCGCGTTCCTGCTTTTGAGCCTGGAGGGATTCGATCTGGAGACCACCTTCACCAGCGTGGTCAGCTGCCTGTCCAACATCGGCCCCGGCCTGGGGCTGGTGGGGCCGACGGGGAATTTTGCCATATGGAGCGGCGCGTCCAAGCTGGTGCTGAGCCTCTGCATGCTGCTGGGGCGGCTGGAGATATTCCCGGTGATCACCCTGTTTGCCGCCGGCGTGTGGGGGCGCAAAAACTGACACCCGCCGTTATATCCGCGTTCCGGCCCGCAGGCCGGGCGCAATGCGAGAAAGGAGCACATCATGCGTTTTTATCCTATGACCGACGCCAGCGTGGAGGACAGCCAGCTGGACAGCGAGTATAAGACGGCCCGGGAGATAGGGAAAGTCCGCCTGGGGGAGCTGCGGCTGTATTTCCGCTCGGGGCTCAAGACGTATTATATCCCTTACCATGACATCCACCGCCTGTTCCGGCGGGTGCTGGCCGTGCCGGCGAAGCTGTGCTGCGGCAAGGGGGATTTTGAGATCGAGAACCTGGTGATCTGCGGGCCCCAGGACCAGGAGCTGGCCCAGGTCCAGCTGCCGGGGAAAAAGGCCGCCCAGATCCTCATGAAGGAGCTGCAGGAGCGGGTCCCGGAGGCGGAATTCGGCCGTCCCCCGGAGGCAAAGGCGGCGGAGTGATAACGGTTTTTTATGAGTGTGATACATTTTCGTGAAAAAGGGCTTGAAAAATTCTGTCGATAGCGCTAAAATGTTTCTGATTCAGGGGACTTTAGCGATTAAAACAGGTAACGATTGAAATTGGTAAAAACAGGTAAACATTTATGACGCCCACAGAAGCTCTTGATCTGATCCTCCGCTCCTATGTCCGCTATTACGACGTGATCCGCGAGGGGGCGGAAGCGCCGTTCGCCGCCGAGGCCCGGTTCCATTCCCATGGAGAGACCTATGTGCTGGTGAAGAGCGCCCGCATCTCCGAGGCGGACTCCCACGAATATGTGTATTTCGCCGCGGAGGACGCCTTGGACGGGGAGAGGGCCGTTGCCCTGGAGCAGGCCGCCTGGGAGAAGGGCCTGGCCCATGTGAAGCCCCATAGCGCCCACCGCAACTCCGACGTCACCCTGGTCATCCTGGCGGGGAGCATGACGCCGGAGGCCAAACTGGCGGTGAAAAAATCCCACCATTCCAAGAGCTATAAACACAGCCTGCAGGGCTGGAGCAATTATCGCGCGATTGCTTTAGAGACCTCTTCCGGGGAGCTTGTCTATAACCGCCTGGGCAAGGACCTGAAGAAGCTCTTTCGCAATATATCAAATCAAAGGTAGGAGAGAGTATTATGACTGCAGTATTGATCATCCTCGCGGCGATCGTTTTGCTGGTCATCGGCTATGTGACCTATGGTTCCTGGCTGGCAAAGCAGTGGGGCATCGACCCCAGCAGAAAGACCCCGGCGGTGGAGATGGAAGACGGCGTGGACTACGTCGCCGCCAAGCCCGCCGTTCTGATGGGTCACCACTTCTCGTCCATTGCGGGCGCCGGCCCCATCAATGGACCCATCCAGGCCTCCGTTTTCGGCTGGCTGCCCGTTTTCCTGTGGTGCGTCATCGGCGGTATCTTCTTCGGCGGCCTGCAGGACTTCGGTTCCCTGTTTGCTTCTGTCCGTAACGAAGGCAAATCCGTCGGCGAGATCATCAAGACCTCCATGGGCGACCGGGCCAAGAAGCTGTTCATCCTGTTCGCTCTGCTGGTGCTCATCATGGTCATCGCCTCCTTCGTGAACGTCGTGGCCGGCACCTTCGCCTCTCAGGCCACCGGCTTCACCACCGGCGACGCCGTGACCGGCAACGAGACCACCGCTATGGTGTCCGTGCTGTTCATCGTCCTGGCCATCATCTACGGCATGCTGACCAATAAGGCCGGCCTGAAGACCCTGCCTGCCACCATCATCGGCATCGTGGGCATCGTGGCCGCCATCGTCATCGGCCTGAACTGCGGCATGGCTATGAGCCGCACTACCTGGATCGTCCTGATCGGCGTGTACATCGCTGTGGCCTCCCTGATCCCCGTGTGGATCATGCTGCAGCCCCGTGACTATCTGTCCAGCTTCCTGCTGTACGCCATGATGGCCGTGGCCGTGGTCGGCATCGTCTTCTCCGCCTTCACCGGCGACAAGACCGCCACCTTCGAGCTGCCCGCCTTCACCGGCTGGTCCACCAGCCTGGGCGGCCTGTTCCCGGCCCTGTTCATCACCGTGGCCTGCGGCGCCTGCTCCGGCTTCCACTCCCTGATCTCCACCGGCACCTCCTCCAAGCAGCTGGCCAGCGAGAAGGACGCCAAGGCCATCGGCTACGGCTCCATGCTGATCGAGTCCGCTCTGGGCGTCGTGTCCCTGATCGCTGTCGGCATGGTCTTCAAGCGCTATACTGACGGCGAGTTCGGCTCCCCTGCTGTGGCCTTCGCCACCGGCATCGCCTCCATGTTCAGCCTGGATACCGCCAGCCATGTCTACAACGTGGTCTACACGCTGCTGACCCTGGCCGTGTCCGTGTTCGCGCTGACTTCTCTGGACACCGGTACCCGTCTGAGCCGGTTCATGTTCACCGAGCTGTTCCTGAAGGAAGGCGAGGCCACCTGGAAGGACGCCACCGGCGCCCGCAAGTTCCTGGCTCACCCCCTGACCGGCACCGTGTTCATGGTCGTGGTGGGCTGCCTGCTGGGCGGCATGAGCCTGACCGCCATCTGGGGCCTGTTCGGCGCTGCCAACCAGCTGCTGGCCGGCCTGGCTCTGATGGCCGTGGCTGCCTGGCTGGGCAACATCGGCAAGAACAACAAGATGTTCTACATCCCCACCGTGTTCATGCTGATCGCCACCCTGACCTTCCTGGTCATCCGGATCAAGGCCCTGTGCACCAGCTGCTTCGGCGGCGCTGCCGCTTGGGGCGACTGGTTCATGCTGGTCATCGCCGTGGCGATGGTCGTGCTGGCCATCTTCCTGATCATCGAGGGCGTGGGCACCTTCTCCAAGCAGCTGAAGAAGGAGAAGTCCAAGGCGTGATCCCGGCGGAGATCACACCCACATCCAAAGCAAAAAGAGCGCGGGGCAAACGCCCCGCGCTTTTCTTCTGTCCTTTTACTGTGTTTGCCTCGTCCCCACCCGCTGGCCCTGGCGGACGGGGATCTCCGCGCCGCCGGCGGCGGCCAGGTCCGGCCGGGGCGTCACGGCGCCGGGGCCGGTGAGGAGGATCACGGTGGAGCCGCCGAAGGCGAAGTAGCCCTTCTCCCGGCCCCGGACCGCCGGGTCCTGGTCAGGGGGATTCACGATCCGGCCCACCAGCAGGGCTCCCACCTCCATCATCACGGCCGGGCCGAACCGGGCCGAGTCGATCAGGCAGTACTCCCGGGTGTTTTCGTGATATATCGGCCGCTGGCCCCGGTCCAGGGGCTGGACGGTGTGGTAGAGCCCCGGGATGCGCACCGCCGGGCCCCGGGTCCCGTCCATGGGCCAGATGTACCGGTGGTAGTCCTCCGGGCACAGCCTGAACAGCCACAGCGTTCCCCCGGTGAACCGGGCGGCCAGCGCCTCGTCCCGCAGCAGCCCCGTCAGGGTGTATTCCGTGCCCTTCACCGGGAAGCGGCCCTCCGGGGTGACCGGCCAGAGGGAGAGTTTCCCGTCGCAGGGGCTCACCAGGGCCTCCGGGTCCGGGTCCACGGGCCGGGCCTCCGGGTCCAGACGCCGGGTGAAGAAGTCGTTGAAGGAACAAAACCGGTCCTTTACGCACCGGCTCATGTCGATGTGGTGGCGGCGGATGTAAGGTCCCACCGCCAGGGCGGAGAGGCGGCTGTCCATGATGCGGCCGCCCAGCCGGGAGAACCAGGGACGGGTCAGGCCCCGGAGCAGAAAGCGCCCCGGGGCCGTGCCATATAGAAATCCCAGCGCCGTCATTTCCGGCGCGCCAGCCGCAGCACCCAGTGCCAGGGGGTGTCCACGCCCCACAGGTGGCAGGCCAGGATGTACAGGATCACCAGCGCCACAAAGCCGATGAGCAGGAAAAGCTCCTTGTTGGTGGGCTTGGGGAAGCGGAACCGAAGCACGAACAGCAGCCCCGTCAGGAGCATGACGATGGGCAGCCCCAGCAGGAAGATCCCGGGCGCCAGAGTCCCGATGGCGTAAAATACCGGCAGGATCACCGCGATGGAGGTGATGGGCAGGCCCTGGTAGTACTTTTTCCCGTCGGGACGGGGGGGTTGCGATCCGGCGGTGACGTTGAACCAGGCCAGCCGGATCAGCCCCGCCAGCACGTACAGCGCCAGTATGGCCATGCCGATCAGGGTGTGCATCCCCAGGTAGTAGCATATGACGGCGGGCAGCACCCCGAAGCAGACGATGTCGCACAGGGAGTCCAGCTGTACGCCGAAGGCCTTGCCGGTCTCGGTCCGGTCCTTTTTCGTCCGGGCCACCTTCCCGTCGAAGGCGTCCAGCAGCCCGGATATGGCCAGGCAGGCGATGGCCCAGCGCGGGTGGCCGGAGCAGATGCAGAAGATGCCCGACACCGAGGTGAGCAGGCTCACGTATGTAAGGATGACCGTGTAATCGTATATGCCGATCATGTCGTCACCTCGTCTTCCTTGCTATTGTTCCGGCCCAGCACCACAAAGGCCAGGACTGTGAAGGCCGCCGACAGCAGCAGCCGGCAGTAAAATTCCACGCCCCGGCTCAGCACCATGGCCGGCAGGATCAGTTCGCCGAACACCGGCGCGAACACCGTCAAAAACAGCATCTCCGTCACGCCCATCCCTCCCGGCAGAGGGAGCATGTCTGCCGCCACGGCGATGAGGGCCTGGAGAAGGGCCAGCGCCTGCCAGGAGCAGCCCGTCAGCCCCAGGGACCGGTATACCAGCCAGGGCACGGTGAACAGGGCGAACCGCTGCAGGAAGGTGATGGCCAGCACCAGGACCATCAGCCCCATGTGGGACCGGAAATAGGCGGCGGTCTGGTGGTACCGCTCCATGGCCTGGAGCAGCTTCTCCCGCCGGGACGGTTTTTCCCGCAGGATGTGCAGCTTTTCCAGCAGCCGGTGGCCCTTGTCCATCATCACTCGGGCCAGATGGGGGTGGAACACCAGGATCAGCAGCAGCGCGGTGAAGCCCACCGTCAGCGTCAGCCCCAGCCAGAAGAAGAACATCACCCCGTCGAAATGGTACCGCAGAAAGCCCCACCCCGCGATCAGGGCCCCCAGGCCCACGATCACCAGCACCAGCTTATAGGTGATGGTCACCGCCATGAGCGTCACGGCGGCCACCGGCACGGGCACCTTTTCCCGGCTGAGGAAGTATACCTGCATGGGCTGTCCGCCGCCGGCGGAGGGGGTGACGGCGGAGAAGAAAAAACCCGCCGAGGACACGAGAAAGCACCGGCCCCGGCTCAGGGTATATCCCCCGGAGCGCAGCAGCAGCCGGATGATCACGCTCTCGCCGCCGATGAACGCCACCACGCATGCCACCGCCGGGATCAGCCACCGCCCGTCGCTGCCGCGGATGGCCTCCAATACCGCGTGCAGGTCCTCCCCGTGGAATACCGCGTACAGCGTCAGAGCCAGCAGGCCCAAAAACAACAGGGCGTTCCCGATGATCTTTTTTGGGGATTTTTCCATCGGGAAGCTCCTTTTTCGTCAGATTTCCACCGCCGCGCTCCGCTCCCAGATCCGCCCGTAGGCCCGGGCCAGGGCCGTGCGTCCGGCCAGCTGCCAGCAGAGCTCGGCCAGGGCGAACCCGGCGGCCACGTCCGCGATCACATGCTGCCGGGTGGTCAGGGTGGACAGGCCCACCGCCAGGGCGAAGGCCAGAGAGAAGGCCCGGTATCCGGCGGGGACGGTCTTTCTGCCCCGGAGCCCCGCCCAGCAAAGCCAGCTGTTGAAGCAGTGGAGGGAGGGGAAGAGGTCGTCCGGCGTATCCACCCGGTACAGCAGCGCCAGCATCCATCCGCAGGGGTCCTCCGCGGGGACGGGGGGGCGGACGTTGGTGGTGGGCAGGAGCAGGAACACCGCCGCGCAGATCAGCTTTCCCGCCGCGTCCGCCGCCAGGAACCGCCAGGCGTTGTCCCTGTCCTGGCGCACCGCCAGGATGTAGTTGGCCACCCAGAACAGGTAGGAGCCGAAATAGATCACCGTGGTCCAGGGCAGCAGAGGCACCGCCCGGTCCAGGGCCAGGGTCATGTCATAGTGACGCCAGGAGCCGGCGATGAGCTTTGTGCCCCAATAGACCGCCAGCTGCAAGGCCAGGGCCGCCGCCAGGGGCTTCCGCCCGTAGGGGGGGATGAGCTTGTCTATGGGGCGGGGCAGGGCCATGGGGCATATCTCCTTCCATCCGGCGGCCGGCCGCCGGAGGCATACACTGTTAACAGTTTATCAAAAAGACGGCATGGCTGCAATCGTATTTTCTTACAATATTCTTACATTTTTGTCATAGCCTGTCCGGCGCCCACGGGGACCTTGTCCAGCCCCACCGCCACGGTGTGGCGTACCGGCGTCCACTGGAACCGGCAGAAGCAGGCGCACAGGGCCAGGGGGATGTAAGAGAGCATGAAAAAGGGGAACGTGGCGCAGCACAGCGCCTTTTGCCGGACAGGGCCGGGGATGCGCCTGTGCTCCCGGACCATGGTCAGCGTACCCACCGCCAGCAGGCCCAGATACATCCCCACAAGCCCGGCGGCCATGCACCGGACCGCCCCGGCGGGTCCCGCCGCCAGCAGCGCCGTCAGCCCCGCCAACAGGCCCGTTAGGGCGCAGGAGCCGTAGCCGTACAAGGTCAGCGTCAGATTCTCGAAGCAGCCCCACCGGTCCCGGGCCGAGCCGCGGAACAGGCCCCGCAGCAGCGCCCCGGCGTATTTGAAGCTCACCTGTATCCCGCCCTGGACCCACCTTGTGCGCTGGACCCAGGACTGGCGGAAGGTGATGGGCTGCTCGTCGTACACCGCCGCGCCGGCGCAGTAGCCCATGCGCACGCCGTGGATGGCGCACCAGGTGTCGAACTCGATGTCCTCCACCAGCGTGTGGAAAGGCCAGCCGCCCATCTGCTCCAAAAGTCCCCGGGTGAAGCCGAAGCCGGTGCCCGTGCAGGCGCAGGTGACCCCCAGCAGGTGCCGGGAGGCGTTCAGGTGGGCGCAGTCGTGCAGATACCACAGACCGTACCCGGCGGTGATCCAGTTGGTCATGAAGTTTTTGGAGCCGCGATAGCCGCACACGGCGGGGTATCCCTGGCCGAAGGAGCGGTCCATCTGCCGGATATAGTCCGGGGCTAGGAGGTTGTCCGCGTCGAACACCAGAAAGGCGTCGAACCGCTCCCAGCCGCCGTCGGCCCGGATGCGCTCCAAAAGGGCCTGCAGGGCGTAGCCCTTGCCCACGTGGGCCCGGTCGAAGCGCTCGTATACGACGGCCCCGTGGGCCCGGGCCACGGCGGCGGTGTCGTCGGTGCAGTTGTCCGCCAGCACGAAGGGGGTCACGAGCGCCGCCGGGTATGTCTGGGCCCGGACGCTGTCCAGCAGATAGGGGAGCACCGCCTGTTCGTTCCGGGCGGCGATGAGCACGGCGTATCTCCGCTCCGGATGGGGCCCCTCCGCCCGGTCCGGCCGTTTTTTCGCCAGGCAGGGCAGAAAGAGATAGACGGTCTGATAGGCGTAGGCGAGGCCCACGAGGCCGGACAGCGCCAGCAAAATATATCGGATAAGATCAATGGCGTTCATGCGCTCTTCTCCTTTTCCGCAGCGTTTACGTTCCGAATGATAAAGACAGGAGGTAAAGGACACGGTAAAGGGAAGGGTAAAAATCCCGGCCTGTACTGCATCTTTGCCCAGAAGCAGTATAAACCAGTTTTGGCAATATGTTTCTTAAGTCTTTTTTAATTCATTTTTTCGGGGCAGGACGATGGTCATACAGGTGCCCACCCCCTCATAGGAGCGGCACTGGAACCGGCCGCCGTGGCGGCTGACGATCCACCGGGCGATGGACAGGCCCAGGCCGCTGCCCTTGTCGTCGGTCTTGCGGGCGGTATCGGAGCGGAAGAAGCGGTCGAAGATCTTCGGCGCGTCCGCCGGGGAGATGCCCACGCCGTTGTCCTGCACGTCCATGCAGACCGAAGGCCCGTCCCTGTAGGCCCGGAGGGTGATGCGGGTGTACACGGGGGAATACTTGCGGGCGTTGTCCACCAGCACCCGCACCGCCTGCTTCAGAAGGGCCTCGTCCCCCCGGAAGGGCACCGGCGCCGGCGCGTCCAGGGCGTACTCGTGCAGAGAGTCGATCATGCGGCTCTCCTCCCATACCTCCCGGATCAGCGCGGCCAGATCCAGCGGCTGGATCTTCAGCTCCTGCCGCCCCGAATCTCCCCGGGCCAGGAACAGCAGCTGCTCCACCAGGGTCTTCATGTGCTCCGTTTCCGTCTGGATGGCCCGGATGGACTCCTGGAGCACCTTCTCGTCGGTGGAGCCCCAGCGGGCCAGCATATCGGCATAGCCCTGGATCACGGCGATGGGGGTGCGCAGCTCGTGGCTGGCGTCGTCCACGAAGCGGACCTGCTGGCGGTAACCGGCATGCATGCGCACGATCAGGTTGTTCACCGCCGTTTCCAGGCCGCTAAGGTCGTCGTCTCCGATGTGCAGCAGCTCGTCGGGAGAGGCCCCGTTCAAATGGTCGATGGCCTCCTGGAGGGAGTGGAACTTGCCCTCGTCGAAGCCATGGGAGGAGATGCTCTCCGTCACCTGGGCGATGTCGTCGATGGGCCGCAGGTATTTGCGGACGCGCCGGGTGGCCCACAGGCAGCTGAAAAGCCACCAGAAAAGCCGCAGGGCGGTGAGGCTCAGCAGGATGAAGGTGAGCCAGAAGAAAAACAGCCCCATCTCCACCGACTGTTCCCCGATCCGGTAGAAGGCGGTGCCGGCGAACGCGTCCGTGCCCGACAGCTGTACCAGGATGTGGGACGGGAAGACAAAAAACTTGTCCAGAAAGTCGTTGAGCTCGATGCTCCGCTGGCTCCAGCGCAGACCCAGGTCCCCCCGGGCGCCCATCTCCGCGCCGACGCACCACACGACCGTACACACGCAGAACAGCACCACCGTCTGCCACAGGATGCGCCAGAGCCTTTTCCGCTGCTGGCTCCAGGCGATCCGCCGGGCGATGGAGGTGGTGCGGCCGGCGCTTTTTTTCATGGCCCGTCCCCCTTGATCACATAGCCCATGCCCCGGACGGTGTGGATCAGCTTCACGCCGAAGGGGGCGTCGATCTTCTGGCGCAGGTAGCGGATGTACACGTCCACCACGTTGGTCTCCCCGGCGTAGTCATAGCCCCACACCTTTTCCAGCAGCATGTCCCGGGTCTGAACGATGTCCCGGTTTTCCAGCAGGGTCTGCAACAGGGAGAATTCCTTGTATGTCAGCTGCAGCGGCACGTCGCCGTAAGCGGCGGCGTGCCGGGCCGGGTCCAGGGACAGCTTTCCGCACCGGAGCACGGCGGTGCGCTTTTCCGCCGCCGTACCGGCCCGGAGGACCGCCCGGATGCGGGCCAGGAGCTCCTCGATGGAAAAGGGCTTGGTGATGTAATCGTTGGCCCCCATGTCCAGGCCGCTGACCTTGTCCATCACCGCGTCCCGGGCGGTGAGCAGGATCACGGGCACGTCCGACTCCGCCCGGAACCGGCGCAGCACCTCCAGCCCGTTGAGCCCGGGGAGCATCACGTCCAGCAGCACCAAGCCGTAGGGCCGGGCGAGGGCCATGGCCAGGCCCTCCCGCCCGTCGGCGGCCTTGTCCACGGCGTAGCCCTCGTGGGTCAGCTCCAGCTCCAAAAACCGGGCGATGGCGCTTTCGTCCTCGATGATCAGAATGTTCACGGCCACGGCCGGTCACCTGCCTTCCATGAAAAAGGGGACGCGTCCGCCGTCCCCTGTGTGGTGGAGATCATTCCTGGCCCTCATCCTGGCCGCGGAAGGACTCCTTGATATCTTCGGCGATGTCGCTGGCCTTGTCCATGGCCGCGTTGATGCTCTCCTTGCCCAGCTGCCGGCCCACGAACCGGTACTGACAGCCGCAGAACAGCCCCGCGATCAGCACCGCCAGGATCAGCCCGAAGCTGGCGAAGAGCAGCACGATCAGCACCAGCACCGGCACGGCCAGCAGCTGCTTTTCCTGGCGGACCACCACGAAATCGTTCTCCACGCTGATGGAAAACAGCTTTTTGATGTAGTCCCACATGACCGCGAAGCCGTTGGTGAAAAACTTTTGGCCCTTGTGGCTGTTCACGTTTTTCACGGGCCGCACCGGGTTGGTATAGACCGGGGCCGCCTCGGTCTCCATATGCACGCCGGCGTCCTTGATCTTATGGGCCCGCTCCAGCGCCACCATGGCGTCCAGCATGTCCCAGTTGTTTTCCTCCAGCGCTGTTCGGGCCTCTTCCAGGGAAACTCCCGCCTTCTGGCTGAGAAGCTCCGCCATTTCATACCGCTCCATATGCGATACCTCCTTGTCTTTATCTGTACCGGAGGATAACACGTCAGGCTTAAAAGCCCATAGAAGGGAGATTAAAAACGCATTAAAATCCCGGGAGGTTTTTTCAGCTTTCCGGTCCGGCGGCCGTTTCCGGCTCCGGCGACGGGACCGGACCCGGGCTGGCCTGCGGCTCTTCACCGTCCTCGGGGGCCTGGGCGTCCTCCGGGAGGGGGCCGTCCTCCTCGGGCGGCTCCGGCGCGGGCGGGGCGTAATCCTCCGGGCAGGCGGGATATTCGCTGGTGTCCCACCAGTATGTGCCCCAGAGGGACCCGTCCCCGGCCAGGAACACCTCCCGGCCGCCGCCGGACACGTCCACATGATAGCTGATGCCGTCCAGGGAGACGATGTTCCAGAAGTGGTCGTCCCCGTCCAGCCGCCCGGCCGCCACCAGGCACTCGATGCCCAGACTGTCGCAGCCGGCCTTCATGGCCATGGCCAGCCCCTCGCTGGTGGCGGAGCCCTCCGCCAGGGCGTCCCAGGCGGTGGAGCCTGCCTGCTCGTCGGCCCGGCAGGAACGGCTCAGATAGTCATAGAGGGCCCGCAGCGCTTCGGCCGTGTCCTCCGTCCCGGTGGGGGACGGGACCGGCGGCTGCTCCGCCAGAAGCTGGACCCGGGCGGCCAGATCCACTCTCCGCCGGGCCAGCTCCGCCGGCTCCAGCGTATAGTTGAGGCTCACCTCCGCGATGCGGTCCACTCCGGCCTCGGGATAGAGCCCCACCTCCACCGACGGCAGCACGGGGCAGGCCAGCGGGTCGGCGTAATAGGCCCCGGACACATAGGCGCGGATGGTGTCCGCCGTGGCGGAGGCGTCGGCGATCCGCAGGACGAGATAGGTGTCGCCGGCCCGCAGGGCCCGATCCATCCGCCCGGCCAGGGCGGAGGTAGTGACGGCGTTTTCCAGCGCATCCACCTGGGCGGCGGAGCGCTTGTAGGCGATGTTCACCTCCGCCTGGTAATAGCTGACGATCCGGCTCAGGTCATAGCTGATATAGTCCACGGCGAAAGCGCCCAGGGCGGTGGAGGATTTCACCTCCCAGCAGGCCGTGGAGATGTCCTGGCTCAGATCCCCGTCGTAGTTGGCGAACTGCAGCTGGGCCGAGTCCACGTGGTCCGCCACCAGCTGTACGATGGCCCGGCGCAGAGAGGCGTAGCTGGAGATGCTGTCATAGGCGGCGTCCCCCGGCTCCTCCTGCCCGGCGCTGGCCTCGTAGACCTGGCTGACGGCATAGCTGCGGTCGAACACCGCCGCGCACCCGCCCGCGGACAGGAGCAGCGCCGCCGCCAAAAGCCCGGCGGCGGGCCCCTTAGTATCCCAGATCCTCATGGATCAGCAGGACCTCCATCTCGTCGCACCAGGTAGGCTTGCCCCACAGCACCACCAGCGCATTGCACAGCCGGTCCGGGCTGGAGCAGTTGTGGCATTTTCCGTCCACGGCGCAGGGGGTCTTTTTGCCCAGCCGCTTGGCGTTCAGGGGGGCGGCCACGTTCCGGGCCCGGTCCAGGGCCTCCGGGAAGGGGCCGGACAGCTTGTTTTCCCCCACGACCAGGATGACCCGCTCCTTTTTTGTCAGCGTCCCGGCCACCCGGTTGCCCCGGCCGTCGATGTTCAGGATGTATCCCTCCTGGGACACGGCGTTGGCGCTGGTGATATACACCTGGGCGTTGTCGCCGCTGACGCACACGCTGTCCCCCGGGGTGATCTGGTGCCAGAACACGGTGTTCTCCGCCGCCAGCCGGTCGTATACGTCCAGCGCGCCCAGGGTCATGCTGCCGCCCATGCCCACGGTCTTGCCCCGGACGCTTTGGACCAGATAGTCCGCCGCGGCCTTCCGATCGGCGCATTCCGTGACAGTGAAGCCGTTTTTGCGCAGGTTTTCTATGATCTTCTCCATGACATTGACCTCCCGATCAATCGATTTTGACTATATCCTGAAAGTTCTTGCCGAACACCTCGTGGGACTGGGTGATGATGACGAAGGCGTGTCCGTCGATGGAGGACACGATCTTTTTCAGCAGGGGGATCTGGCTGCGCTTGACGGCGCAAAGGACCACGTCCCGCTCCTCGCCGCTGTAGGCCCCCTCTCCCTTCAGGAGGGTAGCGCCCCGGTGGAGCCTTTCCCCGATGGTCAGGGAGATCTGATGCGGCTGGGTGGTGATGATGTAGCACACGCTGGAGTTGGCCGTGCCGTACAGTAGCAGATTCACGATCCGGCTGGACACGAACATGGTGATGATGGTATACATGGCCGCGTCCGCCCGGGAGAAGATCACCGCGAAGGCCACCACCACCGTGGCGTCCAGGACCATGCTGATGGTGCCCAGCTGGATGTAAGCGTACTTGCGCCGGAGCATCCGGGACAGGATGTCCGTGCCCCCGGCGGTGCCCCCGGCGGCGAAAATGATGCCGTAGCCCAGGCCTTTCAGCAGCCCGCCGTATACCGCCGCCAGAAGGATGTCGCTGGTGAGGGGCCAGGCGAACAGGGAGAACAGGTCGATGGACACGTTGGTGCCCACCATCCCGATCAGGGAGTAGATGATAAACCGCAGGCCGAACTTTTTCCAGGAGACCAAAAACAGCGGCACGTTCATGGTGATGACCATGATCCCCACCGGCAGGCCGGTGAGCAGATTGAGGATCTGGGCCACGCCGGTCAGTCCCCCGGAGACGATGGAATTGGGATAGGTGAAAAAGGAAAAGCTGAAGCCGGCCAACACGCAGCCCACCAGCGTCATGCCCGCCGACTTGCCGTCGGTGCGCAGAAATTGTCTGATCTTGTCCAAACTCTTTATGCCTCTCATATGTCCGCCGCCGAGGCGGCAATTATCGCAGTGGCCGGGCGCTCCGGGGATATAGGCCCGGAGCGGCCGCCAATCAAATGAATGTCATCTGTTCCTCGCCCCGGTCGGCGTCGGTGAGCTTCGCTCCCGCGGCGGGCAGGGTGCGGACCCGGTAACGGCCGGGGTTTTGGATGGCGGTGTCCTGCAGGAAGGCGGCCTTCACCACCGGGTGCTTTTTCACGGTCACGACCTGCACGCCCTGGGTGGTCCGGCTGGTCTTGGGCGCCAGCTGGGCGGAGGAGAACACGACGCATCTGCCCTCGGCGGTGGTCACGGCGATCTCCCGCTCCTCCGGCAGCGCCAGCAGCGCCGCCAGGGGGCTTTTTTCGGAATAGGCGCCGGTGAGCTTTTTCCGGTTGGTCTTGGTGGCGTAAGCGGCCAGGGGCAGCCGGGCGCATTTGCCGTTTTGGAAGAACAGCAGAAGGGTGTCGGAGTAATCCCCGCACAGCACGGCCCCCAGGATGGTTTCGCCCTGCTCCATGCCCAGCTTGACTGGCAGATAGTCCCCCAGGGCGCTGGCCTTGGTGTCGGCAAAATCCCCGGCCCGCAGCTTATAGGCCAGCTGCCGGTCGGTGAACAGCAGCAGCTCCGCCGTGTTGGTGGCCTCGAAGTACCAGCCCAGGCCATCGTCCTCTTTGTATTTCTGCTCTCCGCTCATCCGCAGGGACTGGGGGGTGATCTTCTTGAAGTATCCGTGGCGGGACAGGAACAGATGCACCGGATAGTCCTCCACCGCGTCCTCCGCCTCGCCGTACTCCTCCACCTCCCGGGCGTATACCAGGCCCGTCCGGCGGGGGGAGGGGTACTTTTTCATCACGGCCCGCAGCTCGTCGGTGATGATGGAGCGCAGGCGGCGCCGGTTTTTCAGCGTGTCCTCCAGGTCGCGGATCTCCCCGGCCAGGGAGGCGGTCTCCTCGGTGCGCTTGAGGATGTATTCCCGGTTGATGTTCCGCAGCCGGATCTCTGCCACATACTCCGCCTGGGCCTGGTCGATGCCGAAGCCGATCATCAGATTGGGCACCACTTCCGCCTCCGACTCCGTTTCCCGGATGATGGCGATGGCCCGGTCGATGTCCAGCAGGATGGCCTTCAGGCCCTCCAGCAGATGGAGCTTCTCCTTCTTCCGGGCCATGTCGAAGTACACCCGCCGCCGGACGCACTCGGTCCGCCAGGCGATCCACTCGGTGAGGATCTCCCGCACCCCCAGCACCTGGGGAGAGCCGGCGATGAGGATGTTGAAGTTGCAGGGGTAGTTGTCCTGCAGGGGGGTGAGCCGGAACAGCTTCGCCATCAGCCGGTCTGGGTCCGTGCCCCGCTTCACGTCGATGGCCAGCTTCAATCCCCCCAGGTCCGTTTCGTCCCGCATGTCGGAGATCTCTTTGATCTTCCCGTCCTTGACCAGGTCCCGGCACTTGTCCAGAATGGCCTCCACGGTGGTGGTGTAGGGGATCTGGTAGATCTCGATGATGTGGTCCTTCTCCACATAGCGCCACCGGGCCCGGACCGGGAAGGAGCCCCGGCCGGTGCGGTAGATCTCCGCCATGGCGCCGGGGTCGTAGACGATCTCGCCGCCGGTGGGGAAGTCCGGCGCGGGCATGGTGGTCAGCACGTCGTGGTCCGGGTTTTTGATCAGCTCGATGGTGCTCTGGCACACCTCCGCCAGGTTGAAGCCGCAGATCTGGCTGGCCATGCCCACGGCGATGCCCAGGTTGGCGCTGACCAGCACGTTGGGAAAGCTGGTGGGCAGAAGGGTGGGCTCGGTGGTGGAGTTGTCGTAGTTGGGGACGAAATCCACCGTGTCCTTGTCGATGTCCCGGAACAGCTCCGCGCAGATGGGCGCCAGCTTGGCCTCGGTGTACCGGCTGGCGGCATAGGCCATGTCCCGGGAGTACACCTTGCCAAAGTTGCCCTTGGAGTCCACGAAGGGGGTGTTCAGCGCCTGGTTGTCCGCCGTCAGGCGCACCATGGTCTCATAGATGGCCGCGTCCCCGTGGGGGTTGTAGTGCATGGTCTGGCCCACGATGTTGGCGGACTTGGTCCGGGCGCCGTTCAAAAGCCCCATCTTGTACATGCAGTACAACAGCTTCCGGTGGCTGGGCTTGAACCCGTCGATCTCCGGGATGGCCCGGGAGACGATCACGCTCATGGCGTAGGGCATGAAGTTGCGCTCCAGGGTGTCGGTGATGGGCTGATCGATGGTCTCGCCCCGCAGACCCATCACGTTGGGGTCCACGCCCTGCTTTCTCGGTTGTTCCTCTTTCGCTTTGCGTGCCATGTGTTACCTCTTTACGATATATCCGCCAGTTCCAGGTACTTGTACCCCTCCTGGGCGATGTGGTTCTTCCGGCCCTCCAGGTCGTTGCCCTCGAACAGCTCGAACCAGTAGGCGGTGCGCTCCGCTTCCTCCGGCATGACCCGGATCAGCCGCCGGGTCTGGGGGTTCATGGTGGTCAGCCACATCATCTCCGCGGAGTTCTCGCCCAGGCCCTTGGACCGGTTGACGGCGAATTTCGCCTTGCCCAGGCTCTCCACGATCTTGTTCTTCTCGCCGTCGGAATAGGCGTACCAGGTCTTTTCCCGGCAGGTGATCTCATACAGGGGGGACTCGGCGATATAGACGTAGCCCTCCTTGATGAGGGTGGGGGTCAGCCGCCACAGCATGGTCAGGATCAGGGTGCGGATCTGGAAGCCGTCCACGTCCGCGTCGGTGCAGATGACCACCTTGTTCCAGCGCAGGTTGGCCAGGTCGAAGCTGTTCAGCTCCTTGCCGTGCTTTTCCACCTCCACGCCGCAGCCCAGCACCTTCAAAAGGTCCGTGATGATGTCGCTTTTGAAGATGCGGCCGTAATCGGCCTTCAGGCAGTTGAGGATCTTGCCCCGGACGGGCATGATGCCCTGGAATTCCGCGTCCCGGCCCATTTTGCATGAGCCCAGGGCGGAATCGCCCTCCACGATGTAAAGCTCCCGCCGCTCCGGGTCCCGGCTGCGGCAGTCCACGAATTTTTCCACCCGGGAAACGATGTCCATGGAGCCGGTGAGCTTCTTTTTGATGTTCAGCCGCTGCCGCTCCGCCTGCTCCCGGGAGCGCTTGTTGATGAGCACCTGCTCGGCCATCTTGTCCGCCTCGGCCTTGTGCTCGATGCACCAGATCTCCAGCTTCTCCTTGAAGAAGTCGGTCATGGCCTCCTGGAGGAAGCGGTTGGTGACGGCCTTTTTCGTCTGGTTTTCATAGCTGGTCTGGGTGGAGAAGCAGTTGGTCACCAGCACCAGACAGTCCTGCACGTCCTGGAAGGAGATCTTCGACTCGTTTTTCTGGTACTTGCCGATCTTCTTGATGTAGGCGTCCACGGCGTAGACGAAGCCCAGCTTCGCCGCCTTGTCCGGCGCGCCGCCGTGCTCCAGCCAGGAGGAGTTGTGGTAGTACTCCAGCAGATTCACCCGGTTGGAAAAGCAGAACGCCGCGGACAGCTTCACCTTGTATTCCGGCTTGTCCGGCCGGTCCCGGCCCCGGCGCTCGGCCTCGATGAACACCGGCGCGGTGAGGGTCTCCTCTCCCGCCGTCTCCGTCACGTAGTCCAGGATGCCCTGCTCGTATACGTAGTCGGTGGTCTCGAATTTGCTCCCATGCTGGATGCGCAGCCGGAAGGTGACGCCCGCGTTCACCACCGCCTGCCGGCGCAGGGTCTGGCGGAACCACTCCTCCGGGATGTCGGTGTCGGTGAACACCGCCAGATCCGGCTTCCACCGGTGGGTGGTGCCGGTCTTCTTCCGGTCGGCGGGGGATTTGCGCAGCTCGCCCACAATCTCGCCATTTTCAAAGTGCAGATCGTACCGGCTGCCGTCCCGCCAGACGGTCACGTCCATATATTCGGAGGCGTACTGGGTGGCGCAGGCGCCCAGCCCGTTCAGGCCCAGGGAGTACTCGTAGCTCTCCCCCTCCTCGTTTTCATACTTGCCGCCGGCGTACAGCTCGCAGTACACCAGCTCCCAGTTGTAGCGGTTCTCCGCCGGATTCCAGTCCACCGGGCACCCCCGGCCGAAGTCCTCCACCTGGATGGACCGGTCCTCGAACCGGGTGACGGTGATCAGATCGCCGTATCCCGCCCGGGCCTCGTCGATGGAGTTGGACAGGATCTCAAACACCGAGTGCTGGCAGCCCTCCAGCCCGTCGGAGCCGAAGATGACGCCGGGGCGCTTGCGCACCCGGTCCGCCCCCTTCAGCTGGCTGATGGATTCGTTGCCGTATACTTCCTTCTTCGCTTTTGCCATGATCTCCTCGCTTAATAACCAATATCTTGTTGTCCGGTGGACATAATCAACCCAGTATAGGCGCATTATACCATAATTCAGAAAAAAAGCAAGGAGAGGACGCCCCGCGGCCACAGAAAGTGGCGGGGGCATCAGCCCCCGCCGAAGCGGTCTGCGGTGGTTCTCTCTCTGGCCATAGTATACGTCTAAAACGCCGCCGGGGCAAATACAATTTATGGAAAGGAGGTGGACGTGCCTATGATCCCCCGCTATGTGTTGAAGGCTCTGTTCGTGACGGCGGGGCTGTGGCTGGCGCGGATGGCCCGGGAGTGCGGCCGGGAGACGCAGCGGCGCTGGGCGGCATGGCTGTTCCGGGCGCTGGCGGGGCAGGCGGCGCTGCTGACGGCCAACGCCCTGGGGGCGCTGAAGGGCCTGGGGGTGGGGCTGAACGGCGTGACCGTCGCCGTCTCCGCCCTGCTGGGGGCGCCGGGCGTGAGCCTTTTGTGGGCGGTGAAATACCTGCTGTGAGGGGCCGGAGTCTGTGTTGATTCGCCAAACCGGGCGGAAAAAGTCCCGGCGCGTCTTATGCCATTGTAACAAATCTTTTTTCCGCCTGTTGACAGGGGCGGGATGGGGGTGTTATGATAACGCTCGAAAAATGAATCGCTGAACAGAGGCGCGGTTTTCATCAGTATCCGCTCCCAAGGCCAGACAGCCGGGACCGGGGAAAGGGAACGCCGCCGAAGTGGGTAAAAGGTGTCTGCTTTTCGCCTGCTGGGCCGTCGGAGAACATCCGCCGGACTGTCACAAAGTTTTGTGGAGCGCTGTCATGGCCGATGGAGGCCCCTTGGGGCTTATACCGATTTTCCGTGGATCGCTTGACAAAGCGATCCATTTTTCTTGCGAAAAAAATCTATTATGCAAGAAAAGGAGAAACGAAAAAATGAGAAGACTGATTGCTATGCTGATGGCCCTGCTGATGGTGCTGGCCCTGACCGCCTGCGGCGGCAGCGGCGCCTCCCAGGCCAACGACGAGGCCCAGGCTGCCCTGGACGCGGCCCTGGCCGCCATCCCTGCCGTGCCCGATTTCACCGACGTGGACACCAGTTCCATCCCCGGTCTGGAGGACGGGGTGTTCACCGTGGGCATGGAGTGCGCCTACGCCCCCTACAACTGGACCCAGCCCGACGACTCCTACGGCGCCGTGCCCATCTCCAACGTGGACGGCTCCTACGCCAACGGCTATGACGTGATGATGGCCAAGCGCATCTGCGAGGCCTACGGCTGGAAGCTGGAGGTCGTGTCCAGCGCCTGGGCGTCCCTGACCCCCGCCGTCCAGTCCCAGACCATGGACGCCAACATCGCCGGCCAGTCCATGACCGCCGACCGCATGGCGGAGGTGGACATGGCGGGTCCCTACATCTACGCCAACATCGTGTGCCTGACCACCAAGGACAGCCAGTATGCCTCCGCCCAGTCCATCGCGGATCTGGCCGGCGGCACCTGCACCAGCCAGTCCGGCACCATCTGGTATGACACCTGCCTGCCCCAGATCCAGGACGCGGAGATCCTGCCTCCCGTGGAGACCGCCCCGGCCATGGTCATGCAGCTGGAGACCGGCACCGTGGACTTCGTCTGCACCGATATGCCCACCGCTATGGCGGCCGTGGCCAGGAACGACAAGCTGACGATCCTGGACTTCAACGGCACCGACGGGGACTTTCAGTATGAGAACGAAGCCGAGCGGGCCGAGAACGTGAACATCGGCATCTCTGTCCGCAAGGGCAACACCCAGCTTCTGGACGCCATCAACACCTTCCTGGCGGACTATACCTCCGACGATTTCGACACCCTCATGGGGGCGGCCATCGCCATCCAGCCCGAGGTGTGAGCCGATCCGGCGACCTGACGGCCCATTCTCCGGCCATGGCCGGAGAATGGGCATCTCGCTGAAAGGACAGCTCTCTTATGAACGTGTTTTCCAAACTGATATATGATATCGGCCGGCTGTGGGGCAAATACTGGCTCTCCTATCTCAACGGCGTGAAGAACACCCTGATCCTGGCGGTGGTGGCCACGGTCATCGGCGTGGTCATCGGTCTGGTGTGCGGCATCCTGAACACCATTCCCTGCGCCAAAAAAGACCCGCTGCCCAAGCGGATCGTGCTGAAGGTCGTCCGGTTTATCGTCCGGGCCTACGTGGAGATCTTCCGGGGCACCCCCATGGTGCTGCAGGCGGTGTTCATCTACTACGGCCTGCCCTACTTCACCAACAACGCCCTGCGTTTCGACAGCGTGTGGGCGGCGGCCATCCTGGTGGTGTCCGTCAACACCGGCGCCTATATGGCCGAGTCCGTCCGGGGCGGCATCATCTCCATAGACCCGGGCCAGACCGAGGGGGCCATGGCCATCGGCATGAACCACTTCCAGACCATGGTGAACGTGATCCTGCCCCAGGCCTTCCGGAACATCATCCCCCAGATCGGCAACAACTTCATCATCAACATCAAGGACACCTCCGTCATGTTCATCATCTCCTTCACGGAGTTTTTCGCCTTCCACCAGTACATCACCGGCGTGAACAATCTCTATTTTCCCTCCGCCGCCATCGAGATGGTGGGCTACCTGACCATGACGCTGATCGCCTCGTTCCTGCTGCGGCGGGTGGAGAAGTGGATGGACGGCTCCGACAACTATGAGCTGGTCAGCGAGGACCAGCTGGTGATGGCCGCCGGGACGTACAGCCACCCGGACCGGGGCACGCCCTTCGACGAGCGCAGCCGGGAGTATGACAAGGACCGGCAGGACGCCCGCTGGGCCCAGGCCCGCAATGAGAGCACAAGGGGGGACCGGTGATATGGACGAGGTCATTCTGGAAATACGCCACCTGAGTAAGAGCTTCGGCACCCACGAGGTGCTGCGGGATATCGACTTCACCGTCTCCAAGGGGGACGTGACCGCCATCATCGGCGCCTCCGGCTCCGGCAAGAGCACCCTGCTACGGTGTGTGAACCTGCTGGAGACCCCCACCAGCGGGGAGATACTCTTCCACGGCAAGGACGTGACCGGCCGGGGGGTGAACGCCCCGGAGTACCGCTCCCATGTGGGCATGGTGTTCCAGTCCTTCAACCTCTTCAACAACATGTCCGTGCTGGAAAACTGCATCGTGGGCCAGGTGAAGGTGCTGAAAAAGGGCAAGGACGAGGCAAAGGAGAACGCCCTGCGCTTTTTGCAGTACGTGGGCATGGCCCCCTACATCAACGCCAAGCCCCGGCAGCTCTCCGGCGGCCAGAAGCAGCGGGTGGCCATCGCGAGGGCTCTCGCCATGGGTCCGGAGGTGCTCCTGTTCGACGAGCCCACCTCCGCTCTGGACCCGGAGATGGTGGGAGAGGTCCTCAACGTCATGCAGCAGCTGGCCGGCGAGGGCATGACCATGCTGGTGGTGACCCACGAGATGGCCTTCGCCCGGGACGTGTCCAACCACGTGGTGTACATGAACCAGGGGGTCATATGCGAGCAGGGCTCCCCGGTGGAGGTCCTGGAAAACCCCCGGAAGCAGGAGACGAAGGACTTCCTGTCCCGGTTCCGGAACAATTGAATGTATCGCCGCTCTTTCCCAGCTGGGGAAGGGCGGCGTCTCTTTTTTTGGAAGAAAAAAGAAGTTAAACTTGACATAAGACAAAATTGGCATTAAAATCAATTAGTTACAGTGGGATAATTGGATGGTTTTCCTGCTGTTGCGTCCTTGATTTATCGGATGGGGTGCTTGATACCCGCCGTATGCGAAAACTGAATAGGATAGGAGGTGTGTATACTTACAATGCCGATATGGTTATGGATCATTCTGATCCTTGTGGGCCTTATCCTGGGCTTCGGCTCGGGCGTCATATACCGCAAGCGCGTTGGCGAGCGGGAGATAGGCTCCGCAGAGGAGGAAGCGAAACGGATACTTAACGAGGCCATAAAATCCGGCGAGAGCAAAAAGCGTGAGGCTCTGCTGGAGGCAAAGGAAGAGATACACAAAAACCGCGCCGAATATGAGCGCGAAGTCAAGGAGAGACGAGCGGAGCTTTCCAAGCAGGAGCACCGCTTGCAGCAGAAGGAAGAACACCTGGACAAAAAGACCGACGCCATCGACCGGAAAAACGAGCTGCTCACCAAGAAGATCAGCGAGGTCGAGGCACAGCAGGAGGAAGTACAGAAGCTCAAGAACAGCCAGCTTGAGGTCCTGGAGCGCATCTCCGGCTACAGCGCCGAGGAGGCCAAGAACCTCCTCATCGAATCTCTGGCAAACGAGGTGACACACGAACAGGCCGTCAAGGTACGGGAGATCGAGGCACAATTCAAGGAGGAAGCGGACCAGCGCGCCAGGGAAGTGATCGCCCTGGCCATCCAGCGCTGCGCCGCCGACCATGCCAGCGAGGTCACCGTGTCCGTGGTGAGCCTGCCCAACGACGAGATGAAGGGCCGCATCATCGGCCGGGAGGGGCGGAACATCCGCTCCATCGAGAACCTGACCGGCGTGGACCTGATCATCGACGACACCCCGGAGGCCATCACGGTCTCCTGCTTCGACCCGGTCCGCCGCGAGGTGGCCCGGCTGGCCCTGGAAAAGCTCATCGCGGACGGACGCATCCACCCGGCCCGCATCGAGGAAATGATCGCCAAGGCCCAGAAGGAGGTCAACGCCACCATCAAGGCCGAGGGCGAGCGGGCCGTGTTCGAGACCGGCGTCCACGGCCTGCACCCGGAGCTCATAAAGCTCCTGGGCCGGCAGAAATACCGCACCAGCTACGGCCAGAACGTGCTGAACCACTCCATGGAGGTGGCCCACATCTCCGGGCTCATCGCCGCGGAGCTGGGCGTGGACATCGCCACCGCCAAGCGGGCGGGCCTTCTGCACGACATCGGCAAGAGCATCGACCATGAGGTGGAGGGCAGCCACGTCACCATCGGCGTGGACATCGCCAAGAAGTATAAGGAATCCCCCGAGGTCATCCACGCCATCCACGCCCACCACGGGGACGTGGAGCCCCAGACGGTCATCGCCTGCATCGTCCAGGCGGCGGACGCCATCTCCGCCAGCCGCCCCGGCGCCCGGCGGGAGAACATCGAAAACTACGTCAAGCGTCTGGAGAAGCTGGAGGAAGTGTCTATGTCCTTCCCGGGCATCGACTCCTGCTATGCCATCCAGGCGGGCCGGGAGATCCGGATCATGGTCAAGCCCGACCAGGTCAGCGAGGACCAGATGACCCTCCTGGCCCGGGACATCGCCAAGAAGATCGAGGACGAGCTCACCTATCCCGGCCAGATCAAGGTCCATGTCCTGCGGGAGACCAAAGCGGTCGAATACGCGAAATAATTTACAGACAAGGGAAAAGCGCGGTGCTGCTGCACCGCGCTTTTTGTTGGATCAGAGGGAGAGGATGTGCCACGAGGCGCAATACCAGCGCGGCCTGGCCCGACAGTATCCCGGCCCGCTAAAGTTCGCTTCGCTCACCAACCGCGGCTCCGTGACACTGCCGGTTCCAGCCGCACGTCGGATCGGCGCGGTTGCCAATGGCAGGGCGAGGAGGCAGTGCCCGTGCACGCATATTGCCGAGCGAAGCGAGGATGTGCGGCCGGGATACTGTCGGCTCTCCCGCTCGTTGGACAGGCGAGGACAGGAGCCGGACTGTGCCGCAGGGAACATATTGTTGAGCGGAGCGAAACGGTGTGACCGGAGGTACAGTCCGGGACGGGACGAGCCAGAGCCTCGCCGCTCACAGGTCCCGCTTTTCGTACCAGCGCACGGCAAGGGCCCAGCTGCCGATGAACAGGGCCACGGGGATCACCACCGCCAGCGCGGCCAGCAGGGGCATGGGCAGCGCCGGAAGACTGATCTGGTCCATCGCGGCCACCGCGGCCGTCGCGCCCCCGAGGCCGGCGGCTATCAATATTATTACGGCGATATAGATGACGCGTCCCTTGGCGCTGCCCCAGCGGAACAGGGGGGCCAGGCTGAAGGCGGGGGCCAGCAGCCCCATGACCAGCAGCAGGACCGACTGGACCGCCATCATCTGCCAGGTCATCCGGCCCATGGCCGCCAGCACGGCGTAGAGCAGGACGAAGGGGATCCAGGTGACGGCGAAGCTGGCCATGGTGACGGCGTACTTTCCCGTCACCTGGTCCCGGCGGGTACAGGGCAGGGTCTGGGCGCAGACGTTCCAGTGGCTGGCCTCGTCCAGCTGCAAAAGGCTCATGCCCATCATGGAGCACATGAGCACCGCGTACATGGGGAAGAAGGTGCCCATACTGTTATCCCCGCCGGAGAAGGCCGCGATGCCCAGCGCCACGAGCAGAAAAACGCCGTAAAACTTGAAATTGATCCAGAGCTGATAGAGATCGGCCAAAAACAGGGCTTTCATCGCATATCCTCCTTTACCAGCAGCACGAAAAGTTCCTCGATGGTCACCGGGCGCACAGCCATGTCCGCCGGCAGCGCGTCCCGGCGCACCAGCGCCTCCACGTGATAGGGCGTTTCCCGCCGGCCCCGCACCGCCCCGGGGGCCAGCCCCGCCAGCTCCTCCCGGCTGCACTGGATCAGGCCGTATTCCTCCAGAAGCCGGGCCTTCTCCTCGCACAGCAGCAGCTTCCCCTTGTGGAGGAAAGCGATGTAATCGCACAGCTTTTCCAGGTCGCTGACGATGTGGGAGCTGATGAGGATGGACCGACCCGGGTCCCGGGTGAAGTCCGAGAAGATGTCCACCACCTCGTCCCGGACCACCGGGTCCAGCCCGCCGGTGGGCTCGTCCAGGATCAGCAGCTTTGCGTCGTGGCTCAGGGCCGCGGCGATGCCCAGCTTCATCCGGTTGCCCCGGCTCAGGGCGGAGAACTTCTTGTCTGTGGGGATGGCCAGCTCCCGCAGGTATTTTTCAAAGAGCCCCTGGTCCCACCTTTCATAGGCCGCCGCCATGATCTTTCCGATCTGGCCGGCCTTCAGCCCGGCGGGGAAGCCCACGTCGTCCAGCACCACGCCGATGTCCTGCTTCACCTTGCGCATATGCGGCCCCGCCGGCGTGCCCAGCACGGTGGCCGTGCCCTCGTCCGCGTTGGTCAGGCCCAGCAGCAGCCGGATGGTGGTGCTCTTGCCGGCCCCGTTTTCTCCCACCAGGCCCATGATGCACCCGGCGGGCAGCGTCAGGTCCAGCCCGTCCAGAGTAAAGCCCTCGTACCGCTTGGTCAGCCCGTGTGTTTCAATGGCGTTCATATGTCGTCCCCTTCCTCCATGAGTTCTATCATGTCCAGAATATCTTTTTTTGTCAGGCCGCAGGTGGCGGCCAGACGGGAGACCTCCGCCAGCATGGATTCGATCTTTTTCAGATTCTCCTCCCGCAGAAGCTCCACGTTCTTCGGCGCCACGAAGCAGCCCTTGCCCGCCACGGTGTAGATGAACCCCTCCCGCTCCAGCTCGTCATAGGCCCGCTTGGTGGTGATGACGCTGATGCGCAGGTCCTTGGCCAGATTGCGGATGGAGGGCAGCAGCGCGTCCTCGGCCAGCGCGCCGCTGATGATCTGCGCCTTCAGCTGAGAGGATATCTGCTCGTAGATGGGCACACCGCTCTTGTTGTCGATGAAGATAGTCATGACGGATCCTCGCTTTGAACTGTTCATATACAGTATACACAGTAAGAACAGCTGTGTCAATAGGGGCGTGAAAAAATTCCGCCGCCCGGCGGGGCGGCGGAAGCGTAGGCGGTCTTGTCAGGCCAAAATGGCGTCGGCCAGGGCCTCCAGCGCGGGGATGTCGGCCTGCTTCAGGGAGGAGCGGATGGTGACCACCGGCTCCACCTGGGTGATGTTCTTCATGGTGTCCACCACGGCCTTCATGGTCTTGGCGGCGGTGGGGCCCCAGGTGCCGTTCTGCACATAGGCCACCGTCCGGTTCTGATAATTCTTGGCGGCCAGGTGGTGCAGGAAGTCGTCCATAGGGGGGAACACGCCGGCGTCGTAGCTGGCGGCGGCCAGGACCAGTTTTTCATACCGGAAGGCGTCCTCCACGGCCTCGGCCATGTCGTCCCGGCTCAGATCGAACAGGGAGACCTTTTTCGCTCCCTTTTTCATCAGGATGTCCGCCAGCACCCGGGCGGCGTGCATGGTGTTGCCGTGGATGGAGGCGCAGGCGATGGTCACGCCCTCGTCCTCGGGCTGATAGCTGCTCCACAGCTGGTACTTGCCGATATAGAAGCCCAGGTTTTCCGTGAGGATGGGCCCGTGGAGGGGGCAGATGACGTTGACGGAGGCGCCGGCCAGCTTTTTCAGCAGGGCCTGGACCTGCACGCCGTACTTGCCCACGATGTTGAAGTAATACCGCCGGGCCTCGCATGTCCAGTCCTCGTCGGCGCCGCGCACGCCGAACTTTCCGAAGGCGTCGGCGGAAAAGAGCACGCCCTCCCGCTGCTCGAAGCTGACCATCGCCTCCGGCCAGTGGACCATGGGGGCCAGGAAGAAGGTCAGGGTGTGGCTGCCCAGGCTGAGGGTGTCGCCCTCGCCCACGGTGAGCATCTGTCCGGCGGGGACGTTCAGGTCCTCGTTGAACTGGGCCAGCATGGTGAAGGTCTTGGCGTTGCCCACCAGGGTGATCTGGGGATAGCGCCGCAGCAGGTCCCGGATCGATCCGGCGTGGTCCGGTTCCATGTGGTGGATGACCAGATAGTCCGGCTGCCGGCCGTCCAGCGCGCCGGCCACATTGGCCAGCCAGGCCTGGGTCCCCCGCTTGTCCACGGTGTCCATGACGGCGATCTTCTCGTCAAAAAGGATGTAGGAATTATAGGCCATGCCGTTGGGTACCCGGTATTGGCTCTCAAAAAGATCGATGTTTTCGTCGTCCACGCCCACATAGGCGATGGACGGGGTGATGAATTCCATACGCTGTCTCCTTTGCCGCATATTTTTCCGGGTAAACTATACCATTTCGCGCCTTGTTTGTAAAGAACGGACCGGCCTATTTCGGGGCGGGAACGGCGGATATTCCACAAAACGGTTGCTATTTGGCCGCCATTGTGGTAAAGTGAACACGGCAAATGGCTCAAAACAGAGCAAAAAGGAGAGAGGAAAATGAAAGCCAACACTCTTTTGAAAGTCGTCAGCATCATTATGATCATCGTTGCCGCCCTCGGCATCGTGCTGACGCTGGTGGTTTCTATACTGGGCGGCGCCGTGATCGGCGCCATGCTGGAGAGCGTAGGGACCGGCCTGGCCATCGGCGGCGGGATAAGCTTGCTTCTGGCCAGCGGCAGCGTGCTGCATCTGGTCGCCGGCATCCTGGGCGTACAGGGCAAGTACAAGGGCTGCAAGGTGATGGGCATCATCATCCTGGTGTTCGCCATCATCAGCGCGCTGACGGGCATCTCCATATACGACAATGCAGGCAGCATCGTCCTCAACGTGGTCACGTCCCTGCTGCTGCCGGTGCTGTATGTCTGGGGCGCGTTCAAAGGGCCTGACGAGTGAGCTGCTGAAAAGAAAATGAGCGGACCCGCCGCCGGCGGAGCCGCTCATTTTTTATCCGCGCTTCGGCCCGAGCCGGCCGGCCCGGCGGAGGGAGATTGCAAAAAAGCCGCGCTCGTGCTATACTGACGAAAAAGCGACCGTGAACCTCTCCCCCGGGGGAGAGATGGGATAAGCAGCAGGAGGAGAAGCATCATGGCAGAGGGAGGACGCCACCTTCGTCCCGAAGAAGACAACGAGCCGGTGCGGCCTGTCCGCCGCCCGGTCTCCCAGGACCAAGTCCGCCGCCCCGCCCGGCAGCAGCCCCGTCAGCCGGAGCCGCAGCCCCGGCGCGCCCGGCCGGCGGAGCCCGTTTCCCGGCCGGTCCGCCGTCAGCCGGAGCCCCAGCCCCGACGGGAGCGGCCGCGCCAGGTGGCGGTGGAGCCCCCGGCCTCCAGGCCCCGGCGCCGCCGGGGGATACGGCGGCAGAACATCCCCCTGATCATTCTGATGGTGGTCCTGGTGGGGGGCATCCTGTTCGCCGGAGGCCAGATCGCGGGGATCATACTGGACTACCACAGGGACCGGACCGCCTACGACCAGCTGGCCCAAGAGGCCATCTCCTCCATGGCGGAGCCGGACGCCACCGCCAGGCCGGATGTCACCCCGGACGCCGCCGGCCAGACCCCGGCGCCGGTCCGCTCGGAGGTGCCCATCGCGGTGGACTGGGATCTGCTGCGGGAGAAGAACAGCGACATCGTGGGGTGGCTGTATGACCCCGCCGGCATGAGCTACCCGGTGATGCAGACCACGGACAATTCCTATTACCTGCACCGGGGCTGGGACAAACAGCCCAACACCGCCGGCAGCCTCTTTGCCGATACCGTCGCCACGGCGGGGGTGCTCCACAGCAACTTCCTCATCTACGGCCACAACATGAAGGACGGGTCCATGTTCGCCGGGATCATGAAATATGTGGACCAGAGCTATTACGACCAGCACCCCACCATGTATTACCTGACCCCATGGCAGAATTACCGGGTGGAGCTGATCGCCGCCCACATCGTGGAGTCCACGCTGGACAACTTCCCCAACTATTTCGCAGACGACGGGGAGTATCAGACATACCTGAACACCATCACGTCCCGCTCCTTCTTCCGCACCAACGCCCAGGTCTCCACCCAGTATCAGCTGATCACCCTGTCCACCTGCGACTACTCCTCCGGGTACACGGACCCCCGCTTCCTGGTCCACGGGATGCTGGTGCCCATCCAGTAAACGCGCAAAAAATGGCCGGACGGCTCATGCCGCCCGGTCTTTTTTCTTTTTCCGTTCCCATAGGGCCGTCCCGACGCAGGCAGCCGCCGCCAGGGTGCTGATGCAGGCGCCGGGGATGAGGCCGGGGGAGATGTACCGCATCTCCAGGGTGTGGCTGCCCGCCGCCGTTTCGATGGCCGTCAGACAGCCCTGCACCTCCATGGCCCGGACCGGCTCGCCGTCCAGGGTGATCCGCCACGCCGGGTCATAGGGGAGGGTGAGGACGAGAAGGCTGTCCCCCTCGCCGGTGGTGAAGCGGCCGGAGAAATGGGACCCGGACAACTTTTCCAGCGGGCAGCCGCCGGAGAGCAAAGCGTCGCGATAGGCCGCCAGGGCGTCCATGTCCTCGGTGGCGAAGGCGGCGCCCGCCAGGGTCAGGGCGGACCCGGCCTGGAACCGGACCGTCACCTGGTCCCCGGCCCGGAAATCCCCCAGATACAGGCTGCCGTTGGACTGGGCCGTGCCGTAGTATGTCTGATAGGCGCCGTTGACGAACACCGCCAGCCCGGGATAGTCCTCCAGCAGCAGCTGCCCGTACAGGGGGCCGTCGGCCCGGACGTCCAGCGTGTAGACGAGAGCCCCGACGGCGCCGCCGTCCAGCTCCAGCCGTCCGCCGCCCCCGTCCCGGAGCCCCTCCGTTTCCATGGAAGCGGCGGCGGCGGTATAGAGGCTTCGGCCCACCTCCGGGGCGGCGGCGGCAAACAGCCCGTCCAGGTAGGCGAAGCAGTCCGCCCCCTCCACCGGATCGGCCAGGCCGCCGTCCGCCGTCCAGCCCACCGGCAGGGCGTAAGGATTTTGCCACGTGGTATACTCTCCCGCGCTGCCCACGGCCTCATAGTCCTTGTGCATCTGCCCGGCCGTCACGTAGCCCACCGCCAGAAGGCTGTCCGCCGCGGCGGTGACGCCGGGCCCATACAGCGCGAACAGGTCCTTATACCGGCACAGGCCCGCCCGGGTCAGGAAGTCCAGATTCTTCTGGGAGACCGTGGAGCCGTAGTGGGTCAGGCCGTCGTAGCCGAAGAGCATGGGCTCGCACCGGTTCATGGCAAAGCTGTCCGGGCTCTCCACCCGGATGAGCGCGTCCCCTGTGTCCGCCAGGGCCAGGGCCTCGGCCTTGGGGGCGACGTAGGCGGCCCACTGGGCCGGATCGGAGGAGGAGGCGGTGAGCTCCGCCATGGTCCGGGAGGCGTTCTCGCCCAACTCCCCGCAGTGGAGCGCCAGCAGCAGCGCCGCCGCCAGCGCGGCGAGCCGCTTTCCCTGCGCCGGGCGCAGCAGCAAATACAGGGCCCCGCTGCATCCCGCCGCCGCAGCGATGGCGCCGGGGATCACGGACGGGCCGATGAAGGGATATTCCCGGCCCCAAAACGCCAGCGCCGCGAACAGGCCCATGAGGACCGGCGGCAGGAACAGCTGCCACGGCCGGGTCCCCTCCCGCAGGGCCTTCAGCTCGCCGTCCGCTCCGGCGATGAGCAGGAAGCTGAAAAGGAAGCTGTAGCGGTAATTGTACCAGGAGGGCACATTCATCCCGTGCCAGACCAAGTCGGCCGCCGAGATATAAAACGACAGCACCAGGATCGCCCCCAGCCCGGCCATGACCAGCCGCCGCCGCAGGGGGACGGTCCGGTTCAGCAGATACAGCGCCGCCAGACACACCGTCACCGTGCCGCAGAAGATGTTGGGCAGGCCCACGGGGGTCAGCTCCTCGTAGTTGAAAGCGCCGGGGAACAGCTTGCTGAACAGGGTGGGCAGATCGAATTTGGCCGTCAGGGTGAAGCTCTCCAGCCCGAGCTCCGCCTTGCTGCCCGTGAGGGCCAGGGCCGCCGGGACCAGGATGACCGCCGCCAGGGCCCCCGCCGCCAGGCTGGACAGGGCGAAATCTACCAGCGTCCGGGCCAGGCCGCCCCGGGCCGGGCGAGCGCCGGCGAGAAGCTCCGCCAGGAAAAACAGCACCGAAAACAGGCACAGGATATATCCGATGTAGAAATTGGCGGCCAGGGCCGCCCCCAGGGCCAGCACGTAGGTCCACCGCCCCCGGCCCTCCGCCAGCCGGGCGATGCCCAGGGCCACGATGGGCAGCAGGATCACGCAGTCCTGCCACAGATAGTTGGTGGCGTAGGCCATCATGTAGGCCATGAGCCCATAGGCCGCCGCCGGTATCAACAGCCGCCAGCCGTATCCCCGCCGCTGGCCGCAGTACACCGCCATGGTCAGCCCGCACAGGCCCACCCGCAGGATGTACAGCACGCTCACGCCCGTCAGCAGCGCTTCCCGGGAGAACAGGCACAGCAGGGTGTTCAACGGGCTGGCCAGATAATAGGCGATCACCCCCATCATGTCGCCGCCCAGGGCCATGCTGGGCAGGTACATGGCGCTGGCCTTGCCGGTGAGCACGTCCCGCAGCGCGTACAAAAACGACAGGTACTGGTTGGACATGTCCAGCACGCTCAGGCTCCGGCTGCCGAAGGGGCATATCCCGCCCAGAGCGAACACCAGTACGGTCAGCCCCGCGGGCAGAAGAAACGCCGCCGCCAGGATATAGGATCTTTTCGCCGTGGGTCTCATGCAAAGCCCCTTTCACGGAGGATGGCTGTTTTGCGCCCGCACCGGCAGGCAAACAAAACAGAATAAAGGCATAGATATTTAAGGTAATCAAATATAATGACCGCCATGACCGCCCAGCGGTCATTATAACAGATATTTTCTCCGGGGACAAGGCGCAGGGCCCGGCGGGGCCGGAAAACTTGACAGCGCAGAGCGTATCGGGTATAATATGGCGGATATTTCGGAAGGAACGCAAACCTGTCTGGTCATCTTAAAGGAGAATACCGATGAGAATGAAAAAAGTTGCCGCGCTGCTGATCGCGCTTTGTATCCTATTGTCCCTGTGCGCCTGCGGTTCCGGAGAGAAGGAGCCCCAGAGCGAAGTCAAGGCCACCGAGATGCCCTCCGTGACCCCGCCCCCTGCCGGGGAGAGCGGCGATAACGGAATGATCTCCGCGGACCAGAACAACGCGCCCAACGCCGAGCTGGCCGGGACGTCGGATCTGACCAGCGAGGAGGCAAAGCTGGCCATCAGCATGCAGGGCCAGGATGTTTCCGAGCTGATCAAGCTGATTGGCGAGCCGAAGAGCACCTATTACGCCGTCAGCTGCATCGCGCCGGACGGCGGAGCGGAGGACGGACAGCTGTATTACGACGGCTTCACCGTGACGACGCTTCGTTATCCCGACGGCACGGAAACGATCGTGGGCGTGTTCTGACCGCCGCGAGCACCACCGCCGCTTCCGACAGGAAGCGGCGGTGTTTCTTGACAGGGCTTTTCCCGCAAACTATAATAACGGAAAGGATAGAAAGCCCGGGAGGCGTACTATGAGCGCAAAGAAAGAAACTCTCTCCGTCATCATCCCCGCCTGCAACGAGGCGGGCAATATCGGTCCCATGGCCCGGGCCCTCCGGCAGATCATGGAGAGGGAGCGGATCGACGCGGCGGTATATTTTGTGGACGACGGCTCTACGGACGGCACCTGGGAGCAGATCCTGGCGGCGGCCGGGGAGTGGGAGATGGTCCGGGGGATCCGCTTTTCCCGGAATTTCGGCAAGGAGGCGGCCATCTTCGCCGGGCTGGAGATGGCGGCGGGGGACTGCTGCGGCGTGATGGACTGCGATATGCAGCACCCGCCTGAGACCCTGGTGGAGATGTACCGGCTGTGGGAGAACGGCTATGAGGTCATCGAAGGGGTCAAGGAGGACCGGGGCCGGGAGAGCCTGATCTACAAGGGCATGACGGCCCTGTTTTATAAGCTGATGAGCGCCGCGGTGAGGCAGGATATGTCCCGGGCGTCGGATTTCAAGCTGCTGGACAGGAAGGCGGTGGACGCGCTGGTGTCCCTGCCGGAGCGGGATACCTTCTTCCGGGCCCTGTCCGGCTGGGTGGGATACAAGACGGCCTCCGTGGGCTTCAAGGTCCAGGAGCGGGCCGAGGGGGAGAGCAAGTGGACCACCTTCGGGCTGATAAAGTATGCCGTGAACAACATCCTGTCCTTCACCACGAAGCCGCTGTATCTGGTGGCGGGCATGGGGGTGCTGTTTTTGATCCTGGCCCTGGTCCAGGGGATAGAGAGCATCGTCACCTATGCGACCCACCGGGCGGTGGAGGGCTTCACCACCGTGATCCTCATCGAGCTGATCATCGGCTCCGTGGTGATGCTGAGCCTGGGCATCATCGGCGGCTACGTGGCCAAGATCTACGAGGAAGTGAAGGGCCGCCACCGGTATATCGTGTCCACCACCGTGGGCATCCCGGCCCGGAGGGAGCGGCGCGATGACCCTGTTTAACGCGGACGACTTCGGCATCACCCTGCCCCAGTCGGAACACATATTGGACTGCCGCCGGGAGGGGGTCCTCACCGGCGTCAGCGTCATGCCCAACAGCCCCCATCTGGAACAGGCCATGGCCCTGCTGGAGGGGGACGGGACGCTGCATGTGGCGGTGCATCTGAACCTGACGGAGGGGAAGTGCCTGTCCGCGCCGGAGGACGTGCCTCTGCTGGCGGGGCCGGACGGCCGGTTCCGGCAGAGCTTTTTCGGCCTGTTCGTGCAGACGCTGCTCCATCCCCGGGCCATGGGGGCCCAGATGGCGCGGGAGTTCTCCGCCCAGCTGGACCGGACGGCGCCTCTGCTGGGGGACCGGCCGCTGCGTCTGGACGGCCATCAGCATATCCAAATGATCCCCGGCGTGATGGCTGCCATCCAGGCTGTTCTGGCCGGCCGGGGCGTGAAGGCGGCGTATATCCGCTTTTCCCGGGAGCCGCTGGGCCCCTATCTGCGCCACCGGGAGCTGTGGCGGGAGTACAGGCCGGTGAATATCCTGAAGAATCTGGTGCTGAACGGGTTCGCCCTATGGGACGGGCGGTATATGCGCCGGATGGGCCTGGAGAAGAACATGGTCATGGGGCTGGTGCTGTCGGGGGGTCTGGAGCACCGGCTGGTGCGCGCCCTGCTGCCGGATATGGAGCGGGCGGCGGCCAAGCGGGGGGCGGAGCTGGAGCTGGTGATGCACCCCGGCTGGGGCGTGGGCCCCGGAGAGGGACTGGACGTGCCCGGCGGGCCCTTTGAGGCGTTCTATCTGTCCCCCGGCCGTAAGCGGGAGTATGACTGCCTGCGGGCGCTGTAAGGAGACCGACATGGAATCGGAAAAGATCAGCGTGATCATCCCTGTCTATAAAGTGGAGAAGTATCTGGAAAAGTGCGTGGAAAGCGTGCTGGCCCAGACCTATTCGGATCTGGAGATCATCCTGGTGGACGACGGCTCGCCCGACGGCTGCGGCCGGCTGTGCGACGGCTTCGCCGCCCGGGACGCCCGGGTGCGGGTGATCCACAAGTCCAACGGCGGCCTGTCCTCCGCCCGGAACGCGGGGCTGGACGCCGCCACGGGGGCGTACATCGGGTTCGTGGACTCGGACGACTACATCCATCCGGCCATGTATGAAAAGCTCCACGACGCGCTGGTCCGCACCGGCGCGGGGGTATGCCTGTGCGACGTGATCTATGTGGACGAGGAGGGCCAGGTCAAGGGGAAGCCCATCCCGCCCCTGCCGGAGGAGGTCCTCACGCCGGAACAGATGTACCGCCGGGTGGAATCCGCGCCGGACTACTGGCGGTATGTGACCGCATGGAACCGGCTGTACCGCCGGGAGATCTTCGCGGACGGGCTCCGCTTCCGGGAGGGCATGATCCACGAGGACGAGCTGTCGGTGGTGCCCATCTATGAAAAATGCGGCCGGGCCGCCGTCATCAGCGATGTGCTCTACTGGGACGTGGGCCGGCCGGGGAGCATCATGACCGCCTCCGCCGCGCTGCGGCGGCTGGACGCCATGACCGCGTTTCAGGAGCGCCGGGCGTTTTATCTGTCCCGGGGCTGGAAGGACCTGGCGGCCCTGGTCCTGCGTCGGGCTTACGGGCACCTGTGGGTGGTGATGGACGGGGCGGACGTGGCCGCCGGCCGGGAAAAGATCCTGCCCTGGGTCCGGTGGGTCTCGGCCCAGATGGCCAGGGAGCTGGACCTGCGGGGGGCGCGGATATGGCTGCGGTATTTTGCGCGCCGTTTTGGCGGAGGAGCGAGAGCATGAGCGGGACCGAGTCCAAGGGAAAGCGCCTATTCATCAACATGGCCGCCCAGATCGTGTCCTTCTCGGTGACCATGGGCATCAGCTTCTTCCTCACGCCCTTCATCGTGGAGCGGCTGGGCCGGGAGGCGTACGGCTTCGTGGGCCTGGCCAACAACTTCATCAACTATGCCCAGGTGCTGGTAACGGCTCTGAACTCCATGGCCTCCCGGTTCATCACCATCAGCATCCACCGGGAAGAGTATCAGACCGCCAACGAGTATTTTTCTTCCCTGATCTTCGCCAACGCCGTGATCGCGGCGGTGCTCACCGTGCCGGCGGTGCTGGTGCTGGTATTTTTGAACAGCCTTTTGGACGTGCCCGCCGCCATTTTTTCGGATGTGCGGCTGCTGTGGACGCTGCTGTTCGCACAGTCGCTGATCGGCATCGTCACGTCGGTATACGGCAACGCCACCTATGTGCGCAACCGGCTGGACCTGTCCAGCCGCCGGACCATCGAGTCGGAGCTGCTGCGGGCGGGCATCCTGCTGGCCGCCTTCTCCCTGCTGCCGCCCCACGTATACTACATGGGCGTAGCCGCCCTGGTGTGCCTGCTGTACCGGACCGTCACCAACATCCGCTATACCCGGATGCTCCTGCCGGAGGTCCAGATCCGCCGCAGCAATTTCCGCTGGGCGCGGATCCGGGAGCTGATCTCCTCCGGCGTGTGGAACAGCCTGACCCACATCGGCTCCATCCTGTCCAACCAGCTGGATCTGCTCATCACCAATGTGCTGGTGGGGGCGGACGCCATGGGCAGCGTGTCCATCGCCAAGAACCTGCCCGCCATGATCCTGTCGGTGTTCGCCATGCTGGCGTCGGTGTTCATGCCGCAGCTGAACATCAGCTACGCCAAGGGGGATTTTGAGGATATCCGCGCTCAGCTGCTGTTCGCCATCAAGCTGCTGGGGGCGGTGGCCTGCATCCCGGTGGCATGCACGATCGCCTTCGGGGACGTGTTTTTTGCCCTGTGGGTGCCCACGGAGGACGCGGCGCTGCTGCGGGCGCTGGCCATCGCGGGGATGTTGGAGTTCCCGCTGGCTTTGGCGCTGGAGCCGCTGTGGAACGTGTTCACCGTCACCAACAAGATCAAGCAGTCCTCCCTGGTGCTGCTGGCCAACGCCTTCCTCTCCCTGGGACTGGTGTTCGTGCTGCTGCACTTCGCCCGCACGGACCTGGAGAAGGTGTTCATCGTGGTAGGGGTGAGCGCGGTGGTGAACACCGTGCGCTGCGCCACGTTTTTGCCGATCTACGGGGCTAAGTGCATGAATATGAAAAAGACCACCTTCTACGGCCCGGTGCTGAAGAACCTTCTCACCCTGGCGGTGGTGACGGCGTTTGCCTTTGGCGTGCGGCGGATGGTGGGGCCCCATACATGGGTACAGTTCATCCTGGTCTGCGGCGTGACCGGCGTGGCGGCGCTGGGGGTGAACTATTTCGTCCTGCTGAAAAAGACGGAACGGAAAATGCTCTGGGACAAGCTGCTGCGAAGGGGAGCCTGACATGGGACGGATACCCAAGATCATCCATTACTGCTGGTTCGGCGGCGGGCCCCTGGGCCGGGACGCCCGGGAGTATATGCGCTCCTGGCAGGCCAACTGCCCGGACTATACCGTCATGCGCTGGGACGAGAGCAATTTCGACCTGTCCCTGTCCGACTATGCCCGGGAGGCGTACGAGGCGAAAAAATGGGCGTTTTTGGCGGACTATGTGCGGCTGTGGGCGCTGGAAAAATACGGCGGGATCTACATGGACACGGATGTGGAGCTGCTGCGGCCGCTGGACGAGTTTTTGGACGAGCCCGCCTTCTGCGGCTTTGAGCATGAAAAGCAGCTGTCCACGGCCCTGATCGGCTCCGAGCCGGGCGGGGCCTGGGTGCGGATGCTGCTGGCGGATTACGAGGGGCGGCATTTTCGCCGGCCGGACGGGTCCCTGGACGAGACCACCAACGTGGAGGCCATCACCGGGCGCACCCGGGGCCTGGGGGGGATCGAGATCAACGGTGCGTTCCAGCGGGCGGAGGGCCTGCTCACCGTCTACCCCCGGGACTGGTTCAGCCCCATGACTTTTTACACCGGGAAATTGGCCGTCACCGCGGATACCCGGGCCGTGCACCACTTCGTGGCGTCCTGGCACGACGAGACCGCCCAGCGGGAACGGGCGGTGCGTTACCGGTGCATCCGCCTGCTGGGGGAGCGCTGGGGGACGAAGGCCGCCAACGCCGTCAACCTGGCCCGCCGCCACGACGGCAGTCTTGGCCGGGCCGTGAAATATTACCTGAGCCGGCCCTTTCGGAGCGGGCGGGGATAAGGAGCGAGTATGGACATCGACGTGGGAGCCGTCCAGCGGCGGGAGCTGGAGATCCTGAAGGAGGTCATGGCCCTGTGCGGCCGCCACGGCCTGCGCTACTGGGTGGACGGGGGGACCTGCCTGGGGGCGGTGCGCCATCAGGGCTTTATCCCCTGGGACGACGACGTGGACATCGGCATGCCCCGGGAGGACTTCGACCGTTTCCGCGCCATCGCCCCCAAAGAGCTGCCGGACCATCTGGCGCTGCAAGATTATGAGGATGCGCGCCATGCCTTTCACTCCATTTTGAAGGTCCATGACAAGCGGACCACCTTTGTGGAGGAGGAGGCCGCCCCCTACCCGGAGCTGTATACGGGGATCTATGTGGACGTGTTCCCCTACGACGGCTACCCGGACCCGGGCCCGGAGCGGGAGGCGCTGGAGCGCCGGCGCAAGCCACTGCGGATGCTGCGGCGGATGCTGCGGCGCACCTGGTCCGACTGCGGCACCTTCGGGGAGAAGGCGCGCTATGCGCTGCTGTCCCCGATCCGGCTGGTCCTGCCCTTCAACTGGGCGTCCAAGCGGGAGGAGGCGCTGTTCCGCCGGCTCCGTTTTGACGACGCGCCCTGGGCCAACGAGTGCTTCGGGTGGGTGCTGTACCCTGCCCGCTGCGTGCGGGATGTGGTATGGCTGCCCTTCGAGGATATCCAGGTGCCCTGTCCCGTGGGGACGGACGAGTATCTTACGGTGCTGTACGGGGACTATATGCAGCTGCCTCCGCCGGAACAGCGGACGCCCGGCCACCCGGTGGCCTGGTTCAGTATGGACAGATCCTATCAGGACCGCTGGTGGGAGGGGCCATAAAGCATACCGCCGGCCCCGAGCCGGAATGGATAAAAACGACCGACAAAAGGAGAAACGAGGGCATGATACGCTTTTATAACGGCCTGACGCTGGAGCCGGGCGGCGTGACGGAAAACGAGGTCTGGGTGGACGGCTCCGCCATATCCTATGTGGGACCGGCGCGGGAGGATGTGCCCGCTTTTACCCGCCAGATCGACCTGGGCGGCGATCTGCTGATGCCCGGCTTCAAGGACGCCCACACCCACTCGGGCATGACCTTCCTGCGCTCGGCGGCGGACGATCTGCCCCTGCAGGAGTGGCTGGAAAAGCAGGTCTTCCCCCGGGAGGCGAAGCTGACGCCGGAGAGCCTGACCGCCTTTGTGAAGGTGGCGTTTCTGGAGTATCTGGCCAACGGGATCACCGCCTGCTTCGACATGTATTTCTTCCCGGACCAGTTCGTCCAGGTGGCCATGGACTGGGGCTTCCGGGCGGTGATGTGCGAGAGCCTGACCGCCGGGGACGATCCCTCCCGGGTCTATGAGCGGTATGAAAAATACAACGCCGTCAGCCCCCTGGTGGGCTACCGGCTGGGCTTCCACGCGGAGTATACAAACGGCATAGAGACCTTCAAGACCGTGGCCGAGGCCGCCCACCACTTCAAAGCGCCGGTGTGGTGCCACAACTCCGAAACGGTCAGCGAGGTGCGGGACTGCGTCGCCCGCCACGGCATGACCCCCACCAAGCTGTTCGATTCCCTGGGGCTTTACGATTACGGCGGCGGCGGCTATCACTGCATCTATATGACCGACGAGGACCTGGACATCTTCGCCCGCCGGGGCCTTACCGCGGTGCTCAACGCCTGCTCCAACGGCAAGCTGGCCAGCGGCACCTTCCGGCTGCGGGAAGCGGTGGAGAAGGGCGTGAACCTGGCGGTGGGCACCGACGGGCCCGCCTCCAACAACGCCCTGGACATGTTCCGGGAGATGTACCTGATCAACATCATGGCCAAGCTGCGGGAGGGGAACGCCGCGGCGGGGGACCCGGCGCTGATCCTGAACGCGGCGGTGTCCGGCGGCGCCCGGGCCATGGGCCTGGCCGACTGCGACGCTATCGCCCCCGGCAAGCAGGCGGACCTGGTGCGGGTGGATATGCACCGGCCCAATATGCGCCCGGTGAACAACGTGGTGAAAAACCTGGTCTATTCCGGCGACCCGTCCAACGTGCGCCTGACCATGATCGCGGGCAGGGTGCTGTATGAGGACGGCCAGTTCTACGTGGGGGAGGACCCGGAGAAGGTGTACCGGACGGCGGAGGAGTATACCCGCCAGATCCTGGGCTGAGGACGCCGTTAAACAGAATAAGACCGGCGCCGGACGATCTCTCGTCCGGCGCCGTCGTTCATAGGCTCCCCTCGTGCTGCAAAAGCCAGCTCTTGACGGCGACGCCCGCCGCATAGCCGATAAGCGAGCCATCCGCGCCCACCACCCGGTGGCAGGGGATGATGACGGAGAGGGGGTTGTGGCCCACCGCGCCGCCCACCGCCTGGGCGGACATGGTATAGCGGCCCATGCGCCGGGCGGCTTTCTCCGCCAGAGCGCCGTAGGTGGTCACGGTCCCATAGGGGATATCCAGCAAAAGCTGCCATATGAGCTGGCGGAAGGGGCTGCCCGCCGGGGCCAGGGGCAGGGCCCGAGGGTCCGGCTCCGAGCCGGCGAAATAGCCGTCCAGCCAGTCCCGGGCCAGGGCAAAGACCGGCACGGCGCCGTCCTCCGTCATGGGCGTTCGGGGAAAATATTTCTGCCCCCAAAACCAGGCGCCGGTCAGCGCCTGGCCGTCCGAGGCCAGCAGCATCCTCCCCACAGGGGAGGGATAGGCGGTGGAAAAGAGCATGGAAGGGCACCTCGAAAGATCATGTGGCAAGGGTCTTGTACAGCTTCATCAGGTGGGCCACGCAGGCGCTCTCGGACCCGATGGGCCAGGCCTGGCCGTAGGCCTCCCACACCGCCCGGTCGTTGCGCTGGTGGGCCCGGCGCAGCTCCGGGGGCATGGTGGCCTCGTCGTAAAGGTCGGCCAGGCTCGCGTCCGGATACAGGGCCCGGGCGTCCAAAATGGCCTGGGCGGTCTGGGCGATCTTTTGCTTCTGCTCCTTCGTGGGCTCCGGCCAGGGGAAGTTGTTGTAAACGATAGTTGTAGAGTAGCTATGTTCATTCTATCGCCTTACCAAAAATTCGCTCTCCGTCTGATGATATACGAGAGAATTTAAACCCGTTACGGAAATAAAAGCGTTCAGCCTTTTCAGCAGGATTAGTTTCTATATACTTCGCGCCCAATGATAGAAGATGGTTTTCGACGATTCGACATACAGCAGAACCAACACCGGAGCTTCTACGCTCTCTACATACATAGAAGTTGTTGATAAAGCCCTTGTTGCGTTCCTCATTATACGAATAGGTGATCAATCCAACGCAAACTTCATTTTCTACGATCCGCATAACAAAATACGGATCATGTTCTCGAAGCGTCTGCCCGATCATTTCCGCGTTCAGTTCATCATTGTGAAGATCGTCGATCTCCTCTTGATATTCTTCTTCGCCGCACACTTCGCTCAGAAACGTACTGAACAAATCATAGAAATCATCCCATTCGTCTTTTTTCTGTAAATCAAATCTTATCAGTTCGATCATAGCCTATACCAACTCTTTCAAATAAGAAATACGATCATCTCTAATTTATGCCGGATCCAGTCGATCACCCGGCATACAATTTACACCGCGAGCAAAAATACACCGCAAAGGCGCACTTTTCAATTTTCCATCGGCTTTGTATCAAACTCTGCAAAATCATATCCGGGAACCGGAGGGCCGCCAGGCGCTTTTCCGTGTCGGTCATAAAAATGCCTCCTCTCCCAGTTAAGCATACCATAACGGGGGAGGGGAAGACAAGCTTCGAGCCAAATTATTTGTACGGCTTTCCGGGCCGAAATGTGCGGGGGACGCATAAACCCTGGCATATTTTCCCGGCGTGTGATACAATAGGCAAAGTTTTATTTGAAAAATATTGATTATCTCAAAAAGCCTTGATTTTACGGGCAGTTTCGCAGGGTAACAAGCCGGATTTACTACTCATTTACTACGTTTGAGGAAAGAGCCTTGATATGCGCCCCACTTCCTGCGAGATAAAAGCCCAAAGACACGGCACATCAGCATAGAGCAAATACACGACAACTGAATATCGACCGCAAAGGCGGCGTTTCTCAATCCCTTATCGGGAGAACAGGAACGCCGCTTTTTTTATGCCCTCTGTTACGCAATAGGGGCGAAAAAAGCCTTGATTTATGCGGCTTTGCGGGCGCAAAAACCGAGGGGCAAGGGATTTATACCTTATCCCCCCAAAACTGCGTTTCTACTGCGTAACAAATCCACGGCAAAGGAGTGATGAAACAATGGCAGTTTTCCGGGTGGAGCGAAACAAAG
>CANQUE010000005.1 GCA_947626905.1 uncultured Oscillospiraceae bacterium | reverse complement strand
CACAGGCTGTGGGTGATGCCCTCCAGGGCGTCCTGGATGGGGTGGGCGAAGTCGTACATGGGGAACACGCACCACTTGGTGCCCTGGCGGTGGTGCTCGATGTAGCGGATGCGGTACAGCACCGGATCGCGCATGTTGAAGTTGCCGCTGGCCAGGTCGATCTTGGCCCGCAGGGTGTACTTGCCCTCGGGGAACTCTCCGTCCCGCATCCGGTGGAACAGGTCCAGGCTCTCCTCGATGGGCCGGTCCCGCCAGGGGCTCCGGGCGGGGGTGCCCACGTCGCCCCGGTATTCCCGGAACTGCTCCGGCGTCAGCTCGCACACATAGGCCAGCCCCCGCTTGATGAGGCCCTCCGCCAGCTCGTAGGTCTTTTCAAAATAGTCGCTGCCGTAGAAAAACCGGTCGCCCCAGTCGAAGCCCAGCCAGTGGATGTCCTCTTTGATGGCGTCCACATACTCGGTGTCTTCCTTGGCGGGGTTGGTGTCGTCCATGCGCAGATTGGTGATGCCGCCGAAGCGCTCCGCCGTGCCGAAGTCGATGCACAGAGCCTTGCAGTGGCCGATGTGCAGATAGCCGTTGGGCTCCGGCGGGAAGCGGGTGTGCACCTGCTGTCCCTCGAACCGGCCGCCGGGGGCGATATCTTCCGCTACGAAATCCAGAATGAAGTTTTTTGCGCTCTCTTCCATGGCCGCGCCTCTCTTCCGTGGTGAAATATACGTAAATTATACACTTTTTTGCAGATTTTTACAGACCCTATCGCGAAATCGGCAATTATCACAAAACACCCAGGCCCTCCAGCAGGAGTTTTAGGCCGATAAGCACCAGGACCAGCCCGCCGATCAGCTCCGCCTTTTCCTTATACCGGGCGCCGAACACGCTGCCCGCCTTTACCCCCGCCGCGCTCAATACGAAGGTGGTGGCGCCGATGAACAGCACCGCCGGCAGGATCTTCACCTCCAGGAAGGCGAACGTGACGCCCACCGCCAGCGCGTCTATGCTGGTGGCCACCGCCAGCGGGAGCATGGCCTTCGCGTTCATGGCCCCATCCACCGGCTCTTCCTTGGGGTCCAGGGCCTCCCAGACCATCTTCCCGCCGATGAAAGCCAGCAGCCCGAAGGCGATCCAGTGGTCATAGGCGGTGATGATCTCCGCGAAAAACCGGCCCAGAAAAAAACCGAGCAGGGGCATCAGCGCCTGAAATCCGCCGAACCAGGCGCCCGCCAGGACCATGGGGCCCGGACCGATGCGCCGGCCCAGACTCAGACCCTTGCACACGCTCACGGCAAAGGCGTCCATGGACAGCCCCACCGCGATGACGAACAGCTCCCAAAGATCCAACGGTCCGCACCTCCTTGTCCCTAATCCTTATGCCGGAAAAAACGGTCACAGAAGCTCCCGGTAGTATAGCCCGCCGGTGCGCGAGGCCGGGGAAGGGCGGTCTTGCAGAAAGTCTTCGATCACGTCCGCCGCCTGCCGGGCCGCTTCCGTGGTGAACCACAGCAGGCGGAAATCCCCCGGATCGTCCCGGCCGGCGATGTGCAGGGGAACGCTGTTGAGCAGGGTGGAATAGTGCTTTTCATCGCACTCCACCGGGAAGACCACGCCCCGCCGGTCGGTGAGGCTGCCCCGGCCGCCGCAGCTGCCGCAGCCCAGATGGGCCCGGACCGGGCAGGCGCGAAAGCGCATCAGCGGCAGCCGCCCGTAAGCCGCCACGCCCCAGGGCAGGCTCCCTCTCAGAGCCCGGACCCGCTTCATGGCCAGTTCAAAGGATACGGTGGCGCTGGCCAGACCCTGCTCCCGGTAAAAGTCCAGCGCCTGGCTGTTGAGGATGTTCAGCCCGAAGCCGCCCCGGACGGTCAGGCCCAGACGCCGGCCCAGCCGGATGCCGAAGATGTTCTCCGTCCATATCTCCCTCAGCCCGGCGGCGGCCAGCTCCCGGGTCCGGTCGGCCAGGGCGGGCTCGTCCTCGGGAAAGCAGACCGCCGGAAGGGCCGCCGTGAGCTTTTCCCCGTACTTGTCCAGCAGGGCGGGGGTGACCTTCCCGATGGGCAGGATGATGCGCGCCAGGTCCTCCGGCCGGACGATCTGTCCCGGGGCGGCAAAACGGCCCCACAGGGGCGAGGGGGAAAGGTGGGGCTCATCCGCCGGGAGAGAGAAGGCAAACGCCTGCCGGGGGATATCCGGCGCCTGGCCCCGCATATCGTCCAGGGCCGCCAGCGCCTCCCGGCGCATGGCGTTGAGGGCCGACACGGGCAGGGCAAGGCCCGGGGCCACGTCCGCCGAGAAAGAGTTGACATAATACTGCGTTCCGCCGGTTTTGACCAGGCTCGCCCGGGCCTGGTCCCCGTCCAGGGGGCGGCGGATGGCCGGCTCCGGCGGGGGACCCGCCGCCCCGGCGGTGCGGACGCCGTCGGTGACGGTCAGACGGGCGGCGTCGAATGTCAGGGAGAAGGCCATGTCCACGGGCACGGTGGGGTTTTCTTTGCGGTACAGCGCCGCCAGGGAGCCCAGCACCTTTTCCGCCCCGGTCACGTCCTCTTTCGTCCGATAGCCGAACATGGACCTGTCCCGCTTTCCTGTGAGATAGCCGTCGGTGAAGCCGCTGCGGGAGAAGACCGCCGCCAGGGTCTGCTGGTCGAAGGGCTTGCCCTCCCGGGCATTTTTGCAGGCGGTCACCGCCGCGGCCACGTATTCCGGCCGCTTCATCCGCCCCTCGATCTTCAGGGTGGCCACGCCTGCGTTTTTCAGCCCGTCGATGTGGCGGATCAGGCTCATATCCTTCAGGGACAGCGCCCAGTCCGCGCCGCCGCATTTCCAGTCCAGCCGGCAGGGCTGGGCGCAAAGGCCCCGGTTGCCGCTGCGTCCGCCCAGCATGGCGGACAAATAGCAGGCGCCGGAAAGGCTCATGCAGTGGGCGCCGTGGACGAAGGCCTCCGCCGGGATGGACACGGCGGAGCAGATCTTTTCCATCTCGGCCAGGGTCAGTTCCCGGGCCAGTACGAAGCTGTCAAACCCCGCGTCCTGCAAAAACTTCGCCCCGTCCACGTTGTGGACGGCGGTCTGGGTGGAGGCCGCCCGGTGGAGGGAGGGGTACCGGCCGGCGAAGAGCCGCAGGGCGGCCATGTCCTGGAGGATGACGGCGTCGGCGCCGGCGAGAGCGACGGCGTCCGCCGTTTCCTCCAGCGCGGCCAGCTCGCCGTCCATGACCAGGGTGTTCACGGTCACATACAGCTTTGCTCCGTGGGTGTGGCACAGGCGGGCGGCCTGGGCCAGCTCCGGCGGGCCGAAGTTGGCCGCGGCGCGCCGGGCGTTGAAGCCGGATGTGCCCAGGTATACGCTGTCGGCGCCGCAGCGCAGCGCCGCTGTCAGCTGATCGGGCCCCCCGGCAGGGGCCAGGATCTCGGGACGTGCCATGGCCGTCGCCTGCCTTTCGTGAGTGTTATTTTGTTGATTGTACTTCCATTTTTCCGTCGTGTCAATTATAATGGGGCCATAGGAGGTGACAGGCTGTGCATATCCCGTCCGCGCCCACGGCGGAGCTGACGCTGCTGGGCTTTGACGAGGCGCTTGCCCGGTCCGGACAGTCCGGGGGCTATGACCCGGCGCGGTGGCTGTACGTGCCGGATTTTTACGCCGATTACCGGTACATCCTGGGCACCCGGGGGGAGCGGCCGCTGATCTGTATCGGCGTCAACCCCTCCACGGCGGCTCCGGACGATCTGGACCCCACCCTGAAGAGCGTGGAGCGGATCGCCCTGGGCAACGGCTTCGACAGCTTTCTCATGTTCAATGTCTATGCCCAGCGGGCCACCCGGCCCGGGGATATGGAGCGGGAGCTGAATCCGGTCCTGCACCGGGAGAACATGGCGGCCTTCTCCTGGGTGCTGGCCCATGCCGGCCCCGCCCCGGCGGTATGGGCCGCCTGGGGGAACCTGATAGAGACCCGGCCTTATCTGAAGACCTGTCTGCTGGATATGATCGCCGTCGGCCGGCGGTACGGGGCGGTCTGGTATACCGCCGGGCCCCGGTCCAAAAAAGGCCACCCGCATCACCCGCTGTACCTGCGGAAGGACAGCTGTCTGGACGGCTTTGACGCGGCGGCCTACTGCGGCGAATGCCTGTAAGGAACAAGAATAGGAGGCGCTGTGATGGCGGATATATTTGACTATTTTGTCTGGCGGGGCGATCTTGCCCTGGCCCAGGCGCCCTTCAACGAGGTGGACGGCATGATCCTGGCCCGCTTCGCCTACATACCGTTCGAGCATTTTTCCCGGCGGCTGCCGGAGCAGCCGGTCTCGGTCCGGGAGCTGGCCCGGGCCGCGCTGGACGACGGGGCGCTGGAGGAGGGCCAGCGGTGGAAGCTGCGGGACCGGGAGCTGCTGGAGAAGATGGGAGCCTCGGCCCGGTTCGGGGACATGCAGGTGTGCCGGCATACCAGCCGGCTGGACGAACAGCTCCAGACCCAGTTCTCCGCGCTGACCGTTCTGCTGGGGGACGGGCGGGCCTTTCTCGCCTACCGGGGGACGGACAACACGGTGGTGGGCTGGAAAGAGGATCTGAACATGTCCTATCTGTGCCCCATCCCCGGCCAGGAGATGGCGGTGGAGTATGCCAACGACGCCGCGGAAAAGACCGGCGGCCGGCTGATCCTCGGCGGCCATTCCAAGGGCGGGAACCTGGCCATGTACGCCGGGGCCTTCTGCCGGCCGGAGGTCCAGGAGAGGATCGACGCGGTGTATAATTTCGACGGCCCCGGCTTCTTTGACCGGATCCTGGACCGGCAGGAATACGGCCGCATCTCCGGCCGCATCCTCACCTTCGTGCCCCAGTTCTCCGTGGTGGGGATGCTGCTCAACCATCCGGAGGGCCATACCGTGGTCCATAGCACGGAGAAGGGCCTGGGCCAGCACGACCTGTACTCCTGGGAGGTGCGGGGGCCCCGGTTCGCCAGTCTGGAGACCGTCACCGGCGGCAGCCGGTTCGTGGACAGCACCATCAAAGACTGGATCGAGGACATGACGCCCGAGCAGTTCGAGCAGTTCACGGACACGGTATATACCCTTCTGACCGACACCAAGATGACCACCATGCATGAGATGAAGGAGAACTGGTTCGACACGGCGGTGAGCTTTGTGCGCACGGTGGCGGGCATGGAGGATCAGACCCGGGCCGCCGCACTGGAAACGCTGAAGCTCCTGGCAAAGAGCCTGACCAGGGAGGCCAGGGAAGAGGCCAGGGAGGCCCTGCAGAATGCCTGAACAGGGGAGCGCGCGGCCGTTGAAGAGAGAAAAAGGTACGGTCCGGAAGGCCTTTCTGGCGGCCTTCCCGCACACCATCCCCATTCTGGCCGGATTCACGGTGCTGGGCATGAGCTATGGGGTATACGCCCGGGCCGCCGGATTCAGCTTCTGGTATCCGGTGGTCATGGCGGTGGTCATCTTCGGCGGGTCGCTGGAGTTCGTGGCGGTGAGCATGCTGCTGGGGGCCTTCGCGCCGGTGCAGACCTTCCTGATGGCCCTGATGATCCAGGCCCGGCACCTGTTTTACGGCATCTCCATGCTGGAGCGGTACAGGGGCATGGGCTGGAAAAAGCTGTACCTCATCTACGCCATGTGCGACGAAACGTTTTCCATCAACTGCGCCGTCCGGGCCCCGGAGGGGGTGGACGAGGGGTGGTTCATGTTCTTCGTGTCCCTTCTGGACCAGTGCTACTGGATCAGCGGCGCCGCCATAGGCGCCGTTTTGGGCGGCGTGATCCCCTTCAGCACCGAGGGGCTGGATTTCGCCATGACGGCCCTGTTCGTGGTGATCTTCCTGGAACAGTGGCTCAAGGAGAAAAAGCACTACACCGCCCTGATCGGCGTGGGCGGCGCGGCGGCATGCCTGCTCCTGTTCGGAGCGGACTCGTTCATGGTGCCCGCCATGGGATGCATCCTGGTGCTGCTGACGGCGTTCCGCAAGCCCATCGAGAGGGGGATGGAGTGAGATGACCCTGTCCCAGCGGATCGTCACCATCGCCCTGTGCGCCCTGGCGACCGTCATCACCCGGTTTTTGCCCTTCTTGGTCTTCAGCCCCCAAAAGCCCACGCCCCGGTATGTGCAGTACCTGGGAAAGGCCCTGCCGGCGGCCATATTCGGGATGCTGGTGGTATACTGCCTGAAAAACGTGTCTCTGCTCTCCGGCAGCCACGGCCTGCCGGAGGCGCTGGCCATCGCCGTCACCGCGGGGCTGCATCTGTGGAAGCGGCAGATGCTGCTGTCCATCGCCGGGGGCACGGCGGCCTATATGCTTTTGGTCCAGCTCGTTTTTTGACAAGTGGTCGGAAATATGGGAAAGGCTATTGCGTGGGAAGGAAAAATCGTGTATTATATAAATAGGAAAACACTGCATTTTGTTGATCGCTATGCATGAGCCGAACAGGTTTGGAGGTGTTTGATATGTCGTTGGAGGCGCTGGATACCATCGCATTGGCGGAGGAGAAGGCCCGTCAGATCCGCGCCGCCGCCCAGACGGAGGCCAAGCAGGCTCTCCAGGCGGCGGAGGAGGCCGCCCAGGCCGCTTCGGCCGCCGCGATGGAAAAGGCGGAGGGCGAGATCCGGGACCTGATCCGCAAGGCCGATGAGAAGGCCAAGGAGGACGCGGGCGTCCTGGCGTCCAACACCCGCAACCGGCAGGCGGCCATGAAGGCCCGGGCCGACCGGAAAATGGACCAGGTCGTGGATAAGATCGTGGAAAGGATCGTGAGCGGCTGATGGCCATTGTCAAGATGAAAAAGCTCCGGCTCATTGCCGTGCGCCAGCAGCGGGACCAGCTGATGGACCAGCTGCTGCGTCTGGGCTGTCTGGAGATCCGGGAGCCGGAGGGGATGCTGGCCGACGAGGCGGCCGCCCGGATGCTCCGCCCGGAACGGGCGGGCCTGACCGAGGCCCGAAACCGGGCGGCGGAGATGGAGGCGGCGCTGCGGGTCATGGCCAAGTACGCCCCGGAAAAGCATAAGCTGCTCTCCCCCCGGCCGGAGGTGGCCGAAGCGGAGTTCCTGGACGGCCAGGCCCTGGAGAGAGATCTGCAGCTGGCTCGGCAGCTGAACGACTGGGACGGACAGCTCCGCCGTCTGGCGGCGGAGGAGGGCCGGCTGAAGGACGAGATCGAGTCCCTCCGGCCGTGGGAGGCCCTGGACCTGCCGCTGGAGACCGCCGGGACGAAGACCTGCGCGCTGGCGCTGGCCAACGTGCCCGCCCAGGTGGAAACGGAGGCCGTGGCCGACGCGGCGGAAGAGGCCACCGAGCAGGTGCAGCTGGTGCTGGTCAGTCAGGACGAGCAGCAAAAATGCTTTGTCGTGATCGCCCTGAAGGAGGACATGGCGGCGGTGCTGGAGGCCATGCGCACCGTGGGATGCACCCAGGTGTCCTTCCCGGGCGTCACCGGTACCGCCCGGGACAATATGGCCGACCGGAAGGAGAAGCTGGCCCAGATCGACGTGCAGCGCCGGCAGATCACCGACAGGATCGCCCAGGAAAAGGAGCACACGGCGGGGCTTCGCCTCTCCGCCGACCGGCTGGCCACCCAGTGCGCCCAGGCGGAGGCCGCCGAGCGGCTGCAGGGCACGGACAGCATCGTGGCGCTGGAGGGCTGGTGTCCGGCGAAGGACCAGGAAAAGCTGGCCGGGGTGCTGGAGAGCTTCGACTGCGCCTGGGAGTTTTCTGATCCCGCTCCGGACGAGTACCCGGAGGTGCCGGTGAAGCTGGAGAACAACGTGCTGACCCGGCCGCTGAACATGGTCACGGATATGTACGCCCTGCCCGCCTATACCGGCGTGGACCCCAACCCGCTGATGGCGCCGTTTTTCATCCTGTTTTACGGCATGATGATGGCGGATATGGGTTATGGGCTCATCATGATGCTCGTGAGCCTCATCGTGGTGAAAAAGGCCAAGCCCCGGGGCCCCACGGTGCGATATATGTTCCCCCTGCTGGGGCTGTGCGGTGTGAGCACCTTCTTCTTCGGGGCCATCACCGGCGGCTTTTTCGGGGATTTCCTGCCCCAGCTGGCCAAGATCATCGATCCCAACAGCACCTTCGCCCTGCCCGCTCTGTTCAGTCCCCTGGACGACGCGCTGGCGGTGCTGATCGGCTCGCTGGCTCTGGGTCTGGTGCAGATCCTTACCGGCATGGCGGTGAGCGCCTGGAAAAAGTGCAAGGACGGAGATAAGCTGTCCGCCCTGTTCGAGGAGGGCACCTGGACCGTCATCCTGGCGGGACTGGGGCTGTTCGCGGCCCTGGGCACGCCCATCGGCCTGCTGATCGGCGGCGCGATGCTGCTGGCCGGCAGCGTGTACAAAGCCGTCAAGACGGGCGGCGGACCGGTGAAGATCGTCACGGGCACGTTTATGAGCCTGTTCGGCTCGCTCTACAACAACGTCACCGGTTATTTCAGCGACATCCTCTCCTACTCCCGGCTGATGGCGCTGATGCTGGCCGGAGCGGTCATCGCCCAGGTGTTCAACACCCTGGGAGGCATCACCGGCAACGTGGTGGCGTTCGTGATCATCTCCATGATCGGCAACGCGCTGAACTTCGCGCTGAACATCCTGGGCTGCTTTGTGCACGACATGCGCCTGCAGTGCCTGGAGTTCTTCGGACGGTTCTATGAGGACGGCGGAAAGCCCTTCCGTCCTTTAGATATGCAAACGAAATTCGTAGACATCGTGAAAGAATAAGGAGGACGACAACATGAGTTTCTTGGAATCTTTCGGCGGTATGGCGCTGGCGCTGCTGGGCGCGGGCCTGGCTGTGGGCCTGAGCTGCGTGGGCTCCGCCAAGGGCACCGGCATTGCCGGCGAGGCCGGTACGGGACTTTTGAGCGAAGATCCTTCCAAGTCCGGTAAGGTCATGGTGCTGCAGCTGCTGCCCGGCACCCAGGGCCTGTACGGCCTGGTGGTGTGGTTCTATGCCATGATCAGCATGGGCTTCATCAACGGCACCGCTTCCAGCCTGACGCTCCAGGAAGGCCTGCAGTACTTTGTGGCCTGCATGCCCATGGCGCTGGGCGGCCTGCTGTCCGCCATCGCCCAGGGCCGCGTGGCCGCCGGTTCCATCAACATTCTGGCCAAGAAGCCCGACGACTGGTCAAAGGGGCTGATCCTGTGCGGCATCGTGGAGTTCTACGCCATTTTGTCCCTGCTGGCTTCCATGCTGATGCTGCTGTGGCTGTGACCCCGAGGAAAGGGGAGCAGACATGAACGGCATCGACAAGATCACGGCGCGCATCGAGAACGACGCCGTGGCGGACGCCGCCCGCATCGCCCAGCAGACCCATGACGAGTGCGAGGCCATCCGGGCCGAGGGCGAGAAAAAGGCCCAGGACAGCTATTGGGAGAAGTTTCGCCAGGGCGTGGCCGCCGCGGAGGATCGGGTCCAGCGCCTGGCCAAGACGGCCGATATGGAGGCCCGCAAGAGCGTGCTGAGCTTCAAGCAGTCCATCGTGGCGGAGGCCTTCGACAAGGCGGAGGCCAAGCTGAACGGCCTGCAGGGGGAGGAGTATGTGTCCTTCCTGGCGGCCCTGGCGGAAAAGGCCGCCGTCACCGGCACGGAGGAGCTGGTCTTCTCCGCCGCCGACCGGAAGGCCTACGGCAAAAAGGTGGTGGACCGGGCCAACGCCGCGCTCCGGGCCGCGGGCAGGACCGGGCGGCTGACCCTCTCCGATACCGAGGGCGCGTTCAGCCGCGGGCTCGTCTGCCGTCAGGGAAGCGTGTCCGTCAACTGCACCGTGGAGGCCCTGATGGCCCAGGCGCGGGAGGACATGGCCTCCGACGTGGCGGAGGCGCTGTTTGGCTGATATGACGGCAGGGACCCCCGCGGGACAGCAGTCCGGCGGGGAGAGGAGGTAGTAGCTTGTCAAAGATCAAAGATACCGAATACCTGTTCCTGTCCACCTACATCCGGGCCAGGGAGAACTCTCTGCTGGGAGGCAAGCGGCTGGAGCAGATGGTGGAGGCGGCGGATTTTGACGAGGCTGCCAAGGTGCTGACCGAGTGCGGATTTCCGGATCTGTCCGGCGCCAGCGACGGGAAGCTGGAAGAGGTTTTCGCCGCCCGCCGGGAGCAGTTTTTGGCCGAGATGGAAAAGTTCTGTCCGGAAAAGCAGCTGGTCACCGCTTTCCGCCTGAAATACGACTATCACAACGCCAAGGTGCTGGTAAAAGGCGAGGGCAGTCCCGGGGACGACCGGCGGCTGCTGTCCGGCTGCGGCCGGGTGGCGCCGGAGGTACTGGCGGCGGCTTTTTTTGAGGACGACTGGCGGGCCGTGCCGGCGCCCTTGGCGGACGCCATCCGGGAGGCGCGCACGACCCTGGCCCGCACGGCCAACCCCCAGCTGGCGGACATGGGCCTGGACCAGGCCTATTTTGCCGAGCTGCTGGCCATGGCGGAGAGCCTGTCCACCGGATTTTACGCCGGATATGTGCGCCTTGCCATCGACGTGGCCAACCTGCGCAGCGCGGTGCGCTGCGTCCGGGGCCACATGGACGAGGGCCTTTTGCGCACCGCCCTGATCCCCGGAGGGAACGTGAGCCCGGAGAATGTGCGCCGGGTGTACGGCGAGGCGGTGACGGAGGTGTTTCAGGACCGGGCGCTGGAAAAGTGCGCCCAACTGGGCCAGCAGGCCGCGGAGGGCGGACCTCTGTCCGACTTCGAGCGGGAGTGCGACAATGTGCTCACCGCCTATCTCACCGGGGCAAAGCAGGTCAGCTTCGGTCCGGAGGTGGCGGCGGCGTATCTGGCCAGCCTGGAGGCGGAGATCACGGCGGCCCGGATGGTGCTTTTGGGAAAACGGGGCGGCGTGTCCGCGGAAACCCTGCGGGAAAGGTTGCGTGTGAGCTATGTATAAGATCGCGGTCATCGGCGGCCCGGACACGGTGATCGGCTTCAAGGCCCTGGGGCTGGACACCTTTCCTGTCCGCACCGGGGAGGAGGCGCGGCATATCTTCCGCGCCATCACGAAGCCCGACCAGCCGGATGAGTACGCCATCATCTATCTGGAGGAGAATCTGGCGGAGGCCCTGAAGGGGGACATCGCCCGATTCAAGGACAGCCCCAGTCCGGCGGTGATCCTCATTCCCGGAAAGGACGGCTCTCTGGGCCTGGGCCAGTCGGCCCTGCAGGCCGCGGTGGAGAGAGCGGTGGGCGCCAATATTCTCTGATATGCATGTTGTTCCCTCCACGGGAGGGCTATCTTTACCGAAAGAAGGTTGAAGCATGAGCGGAACGATCACAAAAGTTTCCGGCCCGCTGGTGGTGGCCACCGGCCTGGCGGACGCCAACGTGTCCGACGTGGTGCGTGTGGGCAGCCAGCGGCTGATCGGCGAGATCCTCCAGATGAAGGGGGACAGCGCTTCCATTCAGGTCTATGAGGAGACATCCGGCCTGGGCCCCGGCGCGGCCGTGGAGACCACCGGCACGCCCCTGAGCGTGGAGCTGGGGCCGGGGCTTCTGACCAATATATACGACGGCATCCAGCGGCCGCTGACGGAGATCCGGGACGCCACCGGCGACACCATCGCCCGGGGCGTGGAGGTGCCCTCCCTGAACCGGAAGAAGGTCTGGGAATTCACCGCCGTGGCCAAGGCCGGGGACACGGTGCAGCCCGGCGACGTGCTGGGGACGGTCCAGGAGACCAACGCCATCGTCCATAAGATCATGGTGCCGCCCGGCGTGTCCGGCGTGATCGGCTCCATCTCCGGCGGCCGGTATACCGTGGAGGAAGCGGTGGCCGTGGTGAAGGACCCCAAGGGCGGGGAGCATCCCGTGACCATGATCCAGCGCTGGCCCGTGCGCGTGGCCCGGCCCTATAAGCACAAATACATGCCCAGCCGGCCCATGAACAGCGGCCAGCGGGTCATCGATACCCTCTTCCCCATCGCCAAGGGCGGCACGGCCGCCGTGCCCGGTCCCTTCGGCAGCGGCAAGACCGTGGTCCAGCACCAGCTGGCCAAGTGGTCCGACGTGGATATCGTGGTCTACATCGGCTGCGGCGAGCGGGGCAACGAGATGACCGACGTGCTCATGGAGTTCCCCGAGCTGAAGGACCCCCGCTCCGGAGAGAGCCTGATGCAGCGGACCGTGCTGATCGCCAACACCTCCGATATGCCTGTGGCGGCCCGGGAGGCCAGCATCTATACCGGCATCACCATCGCCGAGTACTTCCGGGACATGGGCTATGATGTGGCGGTGCTGGCCGACTCCACCTCCCGCTGGGCCGAGGCCCTGCGCGAGATGAGCGGCCGGCTGGAGGAGATGCCCGGCGAAGAGGGCTATCCCGCCTACCTGGCCAGCCGCCTGGCCCAGTATTACGAGCGGGCCGGCGTGGTGGAATGCCTGGGAAGCGACAGCCGCCAGGGCTCCATCACCGCCATTGGCGCTGTATCCCCTCCGGGCGGCGACACCTCCGAGCCTGTCAGCCAGTCCACCATGCGCATCGTGAAGGTGTTCTGGGGCCTGGACAGCTCTCTGGCCTATGCCCGGCACTTCCCCGCCATCAACTGGCTGACCAGCTACAGCCTGTATGTAGACACCCTGAAGGACTGGTACGACAGCCAGTTCCCCGGCTTCATGGCCCTGCGGGACAAGGCCATGGCCATCCTCCAGGAGGAGGAGAGCCTCAACGAGATCGTCAAGCTGGTGGGCCGGGACTCCCTGTCCGCCGCCGACCAGATGACCCTGGAAACGGCAAAGATGCTCCGGGAGGACTTTTTGCAGCAGAACGCCTTCATGGACGAGGACGCCTATTCCTCCTATGATAAGCAGTTCCGGCTGCTGGGACTGATCATCCGGTATGATGAGCTGTGCCGGGACGCCATGGCCAAGGGGGCGGATCTGAACGCCCTGTTCGCCATCCCCGCCCGGGAGCGGATCGGCCGGGCCAAGATGATCCTGCCCGGGACCTATGAGACCGAGTACGGGGAGATCGAGAAGCAGATGCGCAAGCAGATCGCGGACCTGACAGCGGGAGGTGAGGACCAATGATCCGGGAATATCAGACGATCAGTGAGATAGCAAGCCCTCTGATGATGGTCAAAAACGTGGAGGGCGTCACGTTTGACGAGCTGGCGGAGATCGAGCTGCCGAACGGGGAAAAGCGCCGCTGCAAAGTCCTGGAGGTAGACGGCGATGTGGCCGTGGTACAGCTCTTTGAGAGCGCCCAGGGCATCAACCTGGCCGGCTCCAAGGTCCGGTTTTTGGGCCATCCTCTGGAGCTGGGCGTCAGCGAGGATATGCTGGGCCGGGTGTTCAACGGTATGGGAGAGCCCATCGACGGCGGCCCCGCCATCCTTCCGGAAAAGTACGAGGACATCAACGGCCTGCCCATGAACCCCTCTGCCCGGGCCTATCCGGCCGAGTTCATCCAGACCGGCGTTTCCACCATTGACGGGCTGAACACCCTGGTCCGGGGGCAGAAGCTGCCCATCTTCTCCTGCTCCGGTCTGCCCCACGCGGCGCTGGCCGCCCAGATCGCCCGGCAGGCCCGGGTGCTGGGCACCGACGAGAGCTTCGCGGTGGTGTTTGCCGCCATCGGCATCACCTTCGAGGAATCGGAATACTTCATCAACGACTTCCGCCGCACCGGCGCCATCGACCGGACCGTGGTCTTCTCCAACCTGGCCAACGATCCCGCCGTGGAGCGCATCTCCACCCCCCGTATGGCCCTGACCGCCGCCGAGTACCTGGCCTTCGAGAAGGACATGCACGTGCTGGTCATCCTGACCGACATCACAAACTATGCCGAGGCCCTGCGGGAGGTTTCCGCCGCCAAGAAGGAAGTCCCCGGCCGCCGCGGCTACCCCGGCTATATGTACACCGACCTGGCCACCATGTACGAGCGGGCCGGCCGGCGGGTGGGAAAGAAGGGGTCCATCACCATGATCCCCATCCTGACCATGCCGGAAGACGACAAGACCCACCCCATCCCCGACCTGACCGGTTACATCACCGAGGGTCAGATCATCCTCTCCCGTGAGCTGCACCGCAAGGGCATCGTGCCTCCCGTGGACGTGCTGCCCAGCCTGTCTCGTCTGAAGGACAAGGGCGTGGGCGAGGGCCGGACCAGAGAGGACCACGCCGGCACCATGAACCAGCTGTTCTCCGCCTATGCCGCCGGCAAAGAGGCCAAGGAGCTGATGACCATCCTGGGCGAGGCGGCCCTGAGCGAAACGGACAAGAAATTCGCCAAGTTTGCGGACGAGTTTGAAAAACGTTATGTAAACCAGGGGAATCAGACCAACCGGTCCATCATCGAAACGCTGGATCTGGGCTGGGAGCTTCTGAGCCTGCTGCCCCGCAGCGAACTCAAGCGTCTGAAGGTGGAGCAGATCGAGAAGTACATGCCCAAGAAGGAAGAGGAATGAGCCGGGCGAGAGCCTGTTAGCGAGGTGATCTTATGCCGAAAAGTGCCGTGACCCCCACACGGATGGTCCTGAACCAGCTGAAAGGGCGTCTGCGGACCGCCAGCCGGGGCCACAAGCTCCTGAAGGACAAGCGGGACGAGGAGATGCGCCAGTTCATGGACATCGTCCGGAGGAACAAGGTCCTGCGGGAGAAAGTGGACAAGGGCCTTTCGGAGGCTTTTGCCGCCATGAGCATGGCCAGCGCCGTGATGAGTCCGGAGATGCTGGAGCAGAGCCTTTTGTACGCCAGACAGCAGATCCAGCTGGACGTGTCCCATCGGAACATCATGAGCGTGAACGTGCCGGTGTACGCCTTCAACAGCCAGTCCCCGGATCAGAGCGGGCAGCTCCCCTACGGCTTTGCCCAGACCAGCGGTGAACTGGACGACGCCATCAGCCGGCTGTACGCGGTGTTCGAGGATATGCTGGAGCTGGCCCAGGTGGAGAAGACCATGCAGCTTCTGGCGGAGGATATCGAAAAGACGCGCCGGCGGGTCAACGCTCTGGAGTATGTGATGATCCCGGAGCTGCAGGAGAATATCCGCTATATCACCATGAAGCTGGCGGAGAACGAGTCCTCTACCAAGGTCCGCCTGATCAAGGTAAAGGAGATGGTCCTCCAGCAGGCCCACCACTACGAGCGGTAATATTTCGTTTGAAAGGAGCAAGCTCCTTTCAAAGAGAAGACGAGCGCAAAGCGCCCCGTCCTATTGAGGACGGGGCGTTCGCGTTTGCGGGCGGAAACTCTGACAGGCTTCTCCTTGACACGGGACCAGTTTTCGTTTACAATGTCACAGCACGGGCCCACGTAGCTCAGCAGGATAGAGCGACCGCCTCCTAAGCGGTAGGTCGGAGGTTCGAATCCCCTCGTGGGTGCCATTTATACGCCAAAAGCCCTGAGAGATCAGGGCTTTTGGTTTTTTCTTTTTCAGAAACGCTCCGCTCCGGTCCCAGGAGCCGGGCGCTATTTACGCTGTCCCTAGCGCCTGCAAGAGCTCCGCCAACAGGTCGTCCGTCAAGGCCAGAACATCCTGTATCCCGGCCTTGCCCAGATCGTCGTAGTGGATGCCCGCCTCCACCACCGCGGGCCGGTGACCCGCCGCGGCCAGAGCGGCCGTCCATCTTTCGCAGACCACGCCCTCCCGATGGGTGGGAAACTCCGTCACGGCGCATCCGCCCTCCGGGTCGATCACGCCCACCGCCCCTATGTGGGGCCGATCGCCGCCGAAGAGGGATATATGGACCCCTGCGTCCGTTTGCAGTACGAAAGCGGCGATATCCCGCTGGCGGTAATGGCGGTGCAGTTCAAACTGTTTCATTCGTGTCCCCTTTGGCGGCGGCCGGCCCGGCGGCGAAGGCCGGGGCAAACAGACGGTGGTGTACGATCGAAGTTTTCTCTAAACTAGAGAGATATTAAATCTCATAGGAGGAAACAAAAATGGATGAAAGAACTTTCGGGTACATTCGTGTGTCCAGCAAGGATCAAAACACAGACCGGCAGCAGATCGCCATGGGCGAATTTGGCGTGGAAGAGAAAAACATCTTCACGGACAAGCAGTCGGGGAAGAACTTTGACCGGCCCGCCTACCGCCGCCTTGTCCGAAAATTGAGGCCGGGGGACACGCTGGTGATCAAGAGCATCGACCGGCTGGGGCGCAATTATGACGAGATCCTGGAGCAATGGCGGATCTTGACAAAAGAAAAGAATGTCGCCATCGTCGTGCTGGACATGCCGCTTCTTGACACGCGGCAGGGGCGGGATCTGACAGGGACGCTCATAGCGGATATCGTCCTGCAGCTGCTGTCCTACGTGGCCCAGACGGAGCGGGAGTTCATCCGCCAGCGGCAGGCGGAGGGGATCGCCGCCGCAAAGGCGCGGGGGGTCCGGTTCGGACGCAGTCCGCTGGCTCTGCCGGAGGGATTTGCCGCCGCCCTGAAGGAGTGGAAGGAGGGGCAGCTGTCCGCCAGAAAGGCGGCGGTCCTGCTGGGCGTGAGCCACAAGACCTTCCTGAAATGGGCCAGAATGTCAGAAAACGGGCAAGAGCGCCTGGAGTGTGCCGGTTGACGGCCGCGAACGGCGCCCTATATCCTGGCCACGCCGGACTGCTTCGCGGCCTGGGTCACGGCGGCGGCTACGGCGGAGGCCACTCGGGGGTCGAAGGGCCAGGGGATGATATAGCTGGCGGAGAGCTCCGCGTCGCTCACCAGTCCGGCCAGGGCGTGGGCTGCCGCCATTTTCATGGCGTGGTTGATATCGCTGGCCCGGGCGTCCAACGCGCCCCGGAAAATGCCAGGAAAGGCCAGCACGTTGTTCAGCTGGTTTGGCAGGTCGCTGCGGCCGGTGGCGGCCACGGCGGCGCCGTTGGCCATCGCCTCGTCGGGGAAGATCTCCGGCGTGGGGTTGGCGCAGGCGAATACGATGGCCTTCTCCGCCATGGACCGGACCATATCGCCGGTGATGGCTCCCGGGGCGGACACGCCGATCACCGCGTCCGCGCCCCTGACCGCGTCGGCCAGGGACCCGGTGAGGCCGGTCTTGTTGGTGACGGCGGCCAGCGACGCTTTGGCGGCGTTGAGGCCGGGCCGTCCGGCGGCGATGGGGCCGGACCGGTCGCAGACGATCACGTCCGCCGCGCCCGCGTCGGCCAGGAGCCGGGCGATGGCGGTGCCGGCCGCCCCGGCGCCATTGATGACCACCCGGGCGTCCTCCAGGCGTTTGCCCACCACCTTCAGGGCGTTGAGAAGTCCGGCCAGAGCGATGACGGCGGTGCCGTGCTGGTCGTCGTGGAACACGGGGATGTCGCACAGCTGCTTCAGCCGCTGCTCGATCTCAAAACAGCGGGGGGCGGCGATGTCCTCCAGGTTGATCCCGCCGAAGGAGCCGGCCAGCAGCGCCACGGTGCGGACGATATCGTCCACGTCCTGGCTGCGCACGCACAGGGGGATGGCGTCCACGCCGCCGAAGGCCTTGAACAGCACGCATTTGCCCTCCATCACGGGCATGCCCGCCTCCGGGCCGATGTCCCCCAGTCCCAGTACGGCGCTGCCGTCGGTGACCACGGCGACGGTGTTCCACCGGCCGGTGAGCTCATAGCTTTTGGCGGGGTCTTTTTGGATCTCCAGACAGGGGGCGGCCACCCCGGGCGTGTAAGCCAGGGACAGGGCCTCGGCGCGGTCCACCGGGGCCTTCGGCTCTATGGAGAGCTTGCCGCGCCACTGATAGTGGGCCTGCAGGGATGCTTTCAGATAGTCCACTTGCATATCCTCCGGGATCAGAGATAGGGGGAGTAGATATTCCCGCCGCAGTCGCAAAATACGCTGACGGGGAAATCCTCCACTTCCAGCCGGTGCACCGCCTCGGTGCCCAGCTCGGGGAAAGCCACTACCTGGCAGCTTTTTACATAGTTGGCCAGCAGCGCCCCGCAGCCGCCCTCGGCGGAGAAATAGATGCAGGTGTTCTCCTGGATGGCCTCCAGCACCGCCTGGTTCCGGCGGCCTTTGCCGATCATGCCCTTCAGACCGGCCGCCAGCAGGGCAGGGGTGTAGCGGTCCATCCGGTAAGAGGTGGTGGGACCGCAGGAGCCGATGGGCCGTCCCGGGGGCGCCGGGGTGGGACCGGTGTAGTAGATGATCTGCCCGGCCGGGTCGAAGGGCAGAGGCCGGCCAGCCTCCAGCAGCTCGACCAGCTTCTTGTGGGCCGCGTCCCGGGCGGTATAGATGACGCCGGTGATGCGCACCGTATCCCCGGCCCGGAGGCCGCGGACGGTCTCGTCCGTTAAGGGGGTGGCGATGTGTTTCGTGGTGTTGTCCATAGATGACCTCTGTTTCTTGGCAGGTGGGTGCTTACAGCGTTTCCGCCGCCCGGCGCAGGCTGTGGCAGCCGATGGACACGGCGCAGGGCAGCCCGGCGATGTGGGTGGGGGCGGTCAGGATATGCACGCCAAAGGAGAATTTTTTCGTTTCCTCGTACAGCGCCGCTTCCAGCTCCGCATAGAAGGGGTCCGGGTGGTGGCCGTCCAGGAGCGTGGCCTTTTTTGCCAGATAGGCCGCCCGGTCAAAGCTGCCGCCCAGGCCGATGCCGATGCTCACCGGCGGGCAGGCGTCCGGCACGGCCAGCCGGGCCGTTTCCAGCACGAAGGCCTTCACGCCCTCTATGCCGTCCGCCGGGGCCAGCATGGCGATCCGGGCCTTGTTTTCGCAGCCGAATCCCCGGGGGACCACGGTGACCTTCACCTTGTCCCCGGGCACGATGTCGGTGTAGAGCAGGGCGGGGGTGTTGTCCCCGGTGTTGGTCCGGCGCAGGGGGTCCGCCACCACAGAGGAGCGCAGGTACCCCTCCTTCACCGCCCGGCGGACCCCTTCGTCCACCGCGGCGGGGATGTCGCCGGTCAGGTGCACATCCTGCCCGATCTCCAGGTACACGGCGGCCATGCCTGTGTCCTGACACAGGGGGATGACGCCGTTTTTCTCAAAATTCTCGATGATGTAAGGGTTGCCAAAGGCGTAGAGCTTTGCCTTCACCGGTTCGGGCAGGACAAGACACGCCTGCACATACAGCTTGGCCACGGCGTCGGTCAGCCGCCGGGCGTCCATCTCCCGCACGCTCATCCGGGATAGGTCACCTGGGGCTGGCGCTTGTGCTCGCTGATGCGGTGGAAGCGGTCGATGATGGCCTTGTCGCGCTCGTCCGCCTCGCCCTGGAGCAGGAACTTGTCGATGGCGGCATAGGTGACGCCCATCTCGCTCTCGTCGGTCTGGCCTTCAAAAAGCCCGGCCGAGGGAGCCTTGGTGCGGATGGACATGGGCGCGTCCAGGTATGCCAAAAATTCGTAGATCTCCGTCACCGTCATGTCCGCGATGGGGTTCAGGTCATAGGCCCCGTCGCCCCACTTGGTGAAGTAGCCCATGTATGCCTCGCTCCGGTTGCCGGTGCCGGCCACCAGCCGGCCCTCCGCTCCCGCGATGGCGTACAGCGTGGTCATCCGCAGGCGGGGGGCGATGTTGGCCACGGCGGCGGGCGTCATGGCCGTGGCGCCCTCCAGGGCGGCCAGCTCCGCCTCCCGGACCGGGGTCAGGTCCACCAGGCGGGTCTCGATGCCGTACTGCGCTGCGGCGGCTTTGCCGTCGGCCAGATCGATGCTGAAGTTGCGCTGGGAGGCGCAGGGCATGAGCACGCCCACGGTGTCGTCACAGGCGGCCTTGCACAAAATACCCACCAGGGTGCAGTCCTTGCCGCCGGAGTTGCCGTAAACGATGCCTTTCTGGCCGCTGTTGGCCAGGGTCTCCCGGATGAACGCCACCCGCTTTTCAAATTCCTCTTTGTAATCTCTCATGGTGCTCGCTCCTTTCCCATAGAGCTTTGAACTGAGCGCATTATACGCGCTTTGCCGGCTTTGTAAATGCGTATTGTAAACAAAAGAGCCCGCGGCGGGGCAAAGGGAAGTTTATTTGTCCCGGGTATTCTTATCTTCTTTGATGCTGTGTAATATACAAAGGCCCATCGCCAATATAGGCAATAGTATCCTGAAACATAAAAAGCCCTCGGGACCAAAACCGATATTCGCGTCTAAAAGCAAACCGACAGCCCATGCTGCCAATGTAGACACTGTTGCCATCATATACATGGAAGCACCTCCTTCATGATCTCTGATCTGCCGCACTATGTTTACAGCACAAGGGAAACGCTTTTTGCAAAGCGCCTCCCCTGATGGTCTGTCTTACCCCATGTAGATATACTGGTCCCGGTCCGCGCCCACGGAGATGTAGGTGAACTTGCAGTCCACCGCCTCCTCCAGGTAGCGGATATAGGCCTGGGCGGCCTTGGGCAGGTCGGAGAACTTCCGGCAGCCGGTGATGTCCCCGGAGAAGCCCTCGCGATACTCGTAGATGGGCTTGCAGCGCTCCAGCGCCGGCTCCAGGGGGAACCGGTCGATCCGCTCTCCGTCCAGCTCGTAGGCCACGCACACGGGGATCTTTTCAAAACCGCTCAGTACGTCCAGCTTGGTCAGGGCCAGCTCCGTGGCCCCCTGCATCATGACGCCGTACCGGCTGGCCACCACGTCGAAGCCGCCCACACGCCGGGGCCGGCCGGTGGCGGCGCCGTACTCGCTCCCCGCTTCCCGCAGGGCGTGGGCCTCGTCGCCGCTGAATTCGCACACGAAGGGGCCGCCGCCTACCGCGGAGGAATAGGCCTTGGTGATGCCCACCACGCTGTCCAGCTTCCTGGCCGGGATGCCCGCGCCGATGGGAGCGAAGGAGGCCAGGGTGCAGGAGGAAGAGGTATAGGGGAAGATGCCGAAGTCCAGATCCCGCAGCGCGCCCAGCTGGGCCTCCAGCAGAAGGCTCTTGCCCGCGTCGATGGCCCCGGTCAGGTAGGTCGTGGTGTCGCAGATGTTCTCCAGCAGCGGCTCGCCGTGCTTCATCAGCCAGTCGTACATCTCCGTGACGCTCACCGGCTCATGGCCATAGGCCCCGGCGATGGTCAGGTTTTTCCACTCCACGATGTCCGCCAGGCGCTCCTTCAGCACCTGGGGGAACAGCAGATCGCCCATACGCACGGACTTGCGCATGTACTTGTCGGAGTACACCGGGCCGATGCCCCGGCGGGTGGAACCCTGCTTTTTGGCCCCCATCCGGTCCTCCTCCAGGCCGTCCAGAAGGGGGTGGAAGGGCATGCAGATGGTGACCCGGTCGCTGATCTTCAGATTCTCCGGGCCGATGACGACGCCTTTTTCCGTCAGCCGGCCGATCTCGCCGGTGAGGTGGCCCAGATCCACCACCATACCCGGGCCCATGACGTTGACGGTCTCGGGCCGCAGGATGCCGGAGGGCAGCAGGTTCAAAATGAACTTGCCCCGGTCGTTCACCACGGTGTGGCCGGCGTTGTTGCCTCCCTGATAGCGGGAAACGATGTCATACTGGCTGCTGAGCAGGTCGACCATGCGGCCTTTGCCCTCGTCGCCCCAGTTGATGCCAACGACTGCTGTGATCATGATGCTTTCTCCTTATCTATCGCAAAGCGATCGTTATACGTTTGTTTCCGCCTCCACGCCCAGATCGGCGGCGTACTTTTCCAGCACGGGCCGGGCGTAGGTCCGGATGAAGGCCTCCGTCTGTTCGGGGGCCAGGCCCACAAATTTGTTCACGTCCAGCACCTGGTCCAGATCGGCCCGGGTCAGGTGGAAGGCCGGGTCGGCCAGAAGCCGGTCCAGCAGGTCGTTTTCGCCGCCCTCCAGCTTCACCTTCACGGCGGCGGCCTGGGCGTGCTGCCGGATGGCCTCGTGCAGCTCCTGCCGGTCGCCCCCCTGGGTGACGGCGTGCATGAGGATGTTCTCCGTGGCCATGAAGGGCATCTCCTCGGCCAGGTGCTTTTCCATGACCTTGGGATAGATCCGGCCGCCCCGGATCACGTTGATGACCAGGGTCAGGGCCCCGTCCGTGGCCAGGAAGGCCTCCGGCAGGCTGATGCGCCGGTTGGCGGAGTCGTCCAGCGTCCGCTCCAGCCACTGAGCCGAGGCGGTGTCGGCGGTGTTGCGCACGGCGTTGGTCACATACCGGCTCAGAGAACAGATCCGCTCGCAGCGCATGGGATTGCGCTTGTACGCCATGGCGGAGGAGCCCACCTGCTCGGCCTCGAAGGGCTCGTCGAATTCCTTCATATGGGCCAGCAGCCGCAGGTCCTGGGCCATCTTGTACATGCTCTGGGCGATGCCGCCCAGCACGTTCAGCACGAAGGCGTCCACCTTTCGGGAGTAGGTCTGGCCGGACACGGGCATGCAGGCGGCGAAGCCCATCTTCTCCGCGATGCGGCGCTCCAGATCCAGGACCTTTTCCCCGTCGCCGCCGAACAGCTCCAAAAAGCTGGCGCCGGTGCCGGTGGTGCCCTTGCAGCCCAGCAGCTTCAGGTGCTCCAGCTCGAATTCCAGCCGCTCCAGATCCATCAGATAATCCTGCAGCCACAGGCAGGCCCGCTTGCCCACGGTGGTGGGCTGGGCGGCCTGGAAGTGGGTATAAGCCAAAGTGGGGACGGCCCGGTTGCTCTCGGCGAAATCCGCCAGGGCGGCCACGGCGTTCACCAGCAGCTCCCGGATGCGCAGCAGGCCCTCCCGCATCTGGATGATGTCGGTGTTGTCCCCTACGTAACAGCTGGTGGCTCCCAGGTGGATGATCCCCTTGGCGCTGGGGCAGGCGTCGCCATAGGTGCGGATGTGGGCCATCACGTCGTGGCGCAGGCGCTTTTCATATTCCGCGGCCTTGGCATAGTCGATGTCGTAAATATGCGCGCGCATCTCGTCCAGCTGCTGGTCGGTGATGGGCAGGCCCAGTTCCTTTTCGCTCTCCGCCAGGGCGATCCACAGCTTCCGCCAGGTGGAAAATTTAAAGTCGGGGGAGAAGATATGCTGCATCCGGCGGGAGGCGTAGCGGGCGCACAGGGGATTTTCGTAGATATCTTTCATGGTATCGTCATTCACTCCACGGTGACAGATTTGGCCAGGTTCTTGGGCTTGTCGATGTCGCAGCCCCGGTGCAGGGCGATGTAATAGGCGAACAGCTGCAGCGGCACCACCCCCAGATTGGGCTGGAGCACCGGGTGGGTGTCGGGAACGGTCAGGATGTGGGTGGCGATCTTTTCCAGCCTCTCCCGGTTGCTGTCGGTGGTGAGGGCCACCACTTCCGCGCCCCGGGCCTTGACCTCCACGATGTTGCTGATCGCCTTGTCCAGCAGCGGACCGTAGGTGGCCAGGGATACCACCAGCGTCCCGTCTTCGATCAGGGAGATGGTGCCGTGCTTCAGTTCCCCGGCGGCATAGGATTCCGAGTGGATATAGCTGATCTCCTTCAGCTTCAGAGAGCCCTCCAGCCCCAGCGCGTAATCCAGGTTCCGGCCGATGAAAAACACGCACTCCCGGTTGAAGTAGAGGCTGGCGAGATATTGATAGACGTCGGTGGAGGCGATGACCTGCTCCATTTTTTCCGGCAGCAGCGCCAGCTCCGCCGTGATGGCGGCGTATTCCTCCGGGCTGGTCCTGCCCAGCCGCTGGCCCATGTACAGTCCCAGCATGGTCAACAGCGCCAGCTGGGTGCTGTAGGCCTTGGTGGTGGCCACGGCGATCTCCGGCCCCGCCCAGGTATAGAGCACGTCGTCCGATTCCCGGGCGATGGAGGAGCCCACCACATTGACGATGGAGAGGATGTATCCTCCCCGGCTGCGGGCCTCCCGCAGGGCGGCCATGGTGTCCAGCGTTTCCCCGGACTGGCTGATGACGATCACCAGGGTATCCTCGTCCACCAGCGGGTCGCTGTACCGGAATTCCGAGGCCAGGCACACCTCCACCGGCAGGCGCAGGAACCGCTCCAGGTTGTATTTCCCCAGCATCCCCACGTGATAGGAGGAGCCGCAGGCCACCAGGTATATCCGCTTCATCCGGCGCAGGAACCCGTCGTCCAGGCGCAGCTCGTCAAAGACCACCTGTCCGTCCCGGAGCCGGGGAGAGATGGTCTGCCGGAGGGCCTCCGGCTGCTCCATGATCTCCTTGAACATAAAGTGGGCATAGCCGCCCTTTTCCGCGGCGGACACGTCCCACTCGATGTGGTGCAGCTGCTTTTCGATGGGGCGGCGGTACTCGTCAAAGACCTGGATGCCGTCCCTGGTCAGCACCGCTACCTCGCCGTCCTCCATATAGGCCACCTGGCGGGTGTGGGAGATGATGGCGGTGGCGTCGGAGGCGATGAAATTCTCCCCTTCGCCGTAGCCCAGCAGCAGGGGCGCGTCTTTCCTGGCGGCGATGAGCCGGTCCGGCATGTCGGCGCACAGGATGCCCAGCGCATAGGCGCCCTCCAGCCGGGCCAGGACCGCATATACCGCGTCCATGACGTCCGAACAGTCGTTGAAGTAGTACTCCAAAAGCTGGGCGACCACCTCCGAGTCCGTGTCGGAGCGGAAGCGCACGCCCTGCTGGAGAAGAAAATCCTTGATCTCCGCGTAATTTTCGATGATGCCGTTGTGGACGATGGCCACCCGGCCGTTCTGGCTGACATGGGGATGGGAATTGACGTCGTTGGGCTCCCCGTGGGTGGCCCAGCGGGTGTGGCCCAGGCCCACCGTCCCCTCCAGAGGGGGCAAAGCCTCCAGCCGGTCCCGGAGAAACTGGAGCCGGCCTTTGCATTTTTCGATCTGAAGTCCTGTCCGGGGGTCGACCACGGCCACGCCGGCCGAATCATAGCCCCGGTATTCCAGCCGCTCCAGCCCATCCAGCAGGATGGGGATCGCAGGAGCGGCGCCTGTGTATCCTACGATGCCGCACATAATTGGTCCGCTTTATTCCTTTCCGGACTGGGATCTGTCAAGACAGGCGGATACGAAGCCCAAAAACAGAGGGTGAGGCCGGTTGGGCCGGCTCTTGAACTCCGGGTGGAACTGCACGCCCACGAAGAAGGGGTGGTCCGGGACCTCCACGGTCTCCACCAGCCGCCCGTCGGGGCTGACGCCGCTGATCACCAGGCCCGCCTGTTGGAGCTTTTCCCGGTAATCGTTGTTGAACTCATAGCGGTGGCGGTGCCGCTCGGCGATCTCCGTTTTGCCATAGCATTTTTCCATCATCGTGCCCGGCGTGATCACGCAGGGGTAAGCGCCCAGCCGGAGGGTGCCGCCCTTGTCGATCTCGTCGTTCTGGCCGGGCATGAAGTCGATGACCCTGTGGGGGGCGTATTCGTCGAACTCCCGGGAATTGGCGCCTTCCAGGCCCGCCGCGTGGCGGGCGTACTCGATCACCGCCACCTGCATGCCCAGGCACAGGCCCAGATAGGGGATCTTGTTCTCCCGGGCGTACTGCACGGCGGCGATCTTGCCCTCGATGCCCCGGTTGCCGAAACCGCCGGGCACCAGGATGCCGTCCACCCCGGCGAAGACCTCCGGGCAGTTTTCCGGCGTGACGGTCTCCGAGTCGATCCACTTCAGATCGATGCTGGTGCCCTTGGCGTACCCGGCGTGCTTGAGGGCCTCGCTGACGGACAGGTACGCGTCATGCAGCTGAACATACTTGCCCACCAGAGCGACGGTGACGGTATGGGTCAGGGAGTGGATGGAGTGGACCATGGCCTGCCACTCCAGCAGATCCGGGGCCTTCGTCCACAGACCCAGCTCCCGGCACACGATCAGCGAAAAGTCGCTCTCCTCCAGCATGAGGGGCGCCTCGTACAGCACCGGCACGGTGCGGTTTTCGATGACGCACTCGGGCTTGACGTTGCAGAACATGGCGATCTTGCGGAAGATGGTGGGGTCCGTGATGGGCTCGTCGGAGCGCAGCACGATGATGTCCGGGGCGATGCCCATGCCCTGCAGCTCCTTGACGGAGTGCTGGGTGGGCTTGGTCTTGTGCTCGTCGCTGCCCCGGATGAAGGGGACCAGCGTCACGTGGATGTACAGGGCGTTCTCCTTGCCCACCTCGTGGCCCACCTGGCGGATGGCCTCCAGGAAGGGCTGGCTCTCAATGTCGCCGGTGGTGCCGCCGATCTCGGTGATGACCACGTCGGCGTTGGTCTTTTTGCCCACGTTATAGATGAACTCTTTGATCTCGTTGGTGATGTGGGGGATGATCTGAACGGTGGAGCCCAGGTATTCGCCCCGGCGCTCCTTGTTGAGCACGTTCCAATAGACCTTACCGGTGGTAAGGTTGGAATACTTGTTCAGATCCTCGTCGATGAAGCGCTCGTAGTGGCCCAGGTCCAGATCGGTCTCCGCCCCGTCCTCGGTGACATAGACCTCTCCGTGCTGGTACGGGCTCATGGTGCCCGGGTCCACGTTGATGTAGGGGTCCAGCTTCTGGGCGGCCACCTTCAGACCTCTGGATTTCAGCAGCCGGCCCAGCGAGGCGGCGGTGATGCCCTTTCCCAGGCCGGAAACCACGCCTCCGGTGACGAAAATATACTTTGTCATGTTCCAGTCCTCAACTGTTCTATACGATTGCACCGCCCGGGATCTTGGGCAGGCTGAACACAAAAACATAATCTATAATATACCATCACAGGGGGCGGGATGTCAACGGCAGGAAGGGAGGTTCCCGTCGATCCGCCCCGGATCGGCGGGAACAGAGGACCGGACGGCGAAGGGGGATAAGGGCTTCCCATACAGAGGGAAATACGCTATAATGGCTGCAAGCAGCCATTATACATGATTTGAGGCGTTTTGCTCCCGGCTGACGCCGGAACCGCAAAACATGCCCCGTTATACGATATGGCCGCGGATCGGAACAGGGGATACGACATGGAACAGATCATCGGCCGGTTCTGCCTGGAGGGCAGGCCGCTTTTCTGGGAACCTTACGGCAGCGGCCACATCAACCGCACCTATCTCGTCCGCACCGGCGCCGGGCGCCGGTATATCCTGCAGAGGATCAACCGGGCGGTCTTTCCCGATCCGGTGGGCGTGATGGAGAATGTGAGCGCCGTCATCGCCTTCCTGGCCGCCCGGACGGAAGACTCCCGCCGGTGCCTGCGCCTGACGCCCACCCGGGAGGGGACGCTGTACGCCCGGGACGGGGAGGGAGAGGTCTGGCGGATGTACGGCTACCTGGAGGACAGCCTGTGCCTGCAGGCCCCGGAGCGGCCGGAGGATCTGTATGAGAGCGCCGCCGCCTTTGGCGCGTTTTTGTCCCAGCTGTCCGACTTCCCCGCCGAGACCCTCCGGGAGACCATCCCCGATTTTCACAATACGCCCCACCGGTACCGGCAGCTCCGGGCGGCGGTGGAGCAGGACCTGTGCGGCCGGGCGAAGGGGGCGGCCCGGGAGATCGATTTTGCCCTGGCCCGGGAGAGGGAGGCGGGGGCGCTGCAGAGCCTGCGGGATGCCGGCGCGCTGCCCACCCGGGTGACCCACAACGACACGAAACTGAACAACGTGATGCTGGACGCCAGGACCCGCAAGGCCCTGTGCGTCATAGATCTGGATACGGTGATGCCGGGTCTGGCCGCCTACGATTTCGGCGACTGCGTCCGCTTCGGGGCGGCCACGGCGGCGGAGGATGAGCCGGACTGGGAGAAGATGGGCCTGAGCCTGGAGGCGTTTGAGACCGTCACCCGGGGATTTCTCGCCGGCTGTCCCCAGCTGACGGCCCTGGAACGGCAGACCCTGCCCCTGGGGGCGAAGCTGATGACACTGGAGTGCGGGGTGCGGTTTCTCACCGACTATCTTCAGGGGGACCGCTATTTTGCCGTTCACCGGCCCGGGCACAATCTGGACCGGACCAGGACCCAATTCCGGCTGGTGGCGGACATGGAGGCAAAATGGAACGCCATGGCCGCGGTGACGGCCAGACTGGGCGAGGGGAAAAACTGATCCGAAGCGCCCGCCGGCCGGCGGGCGCTTCCTCCTGCGGGCAGTGGGAGGCAAAAAAGTTGTTTTTTCTTTTTATTTCTTCGTTTTCGCTCTTTATTTTTTCCCCGGTTGAAGTATTATGTAAATTGCCAGTCGCTGTTGCACAGTCGAATTTGATGTCCGTGGATCGGTCCGAAATACATTCAGTCGAGGTAGCGCCGTGGTCTTCTCCAGTATGCTGTTCGTCTTTTTGTTCCTTCCCGCGAACCTGCTCAGCCAAATACTGATCCGCTCCCCCCGGGGGAAGAACATCGCCATGCTGGCGTTCTCCCTGGTGTTTTACAGCTGGGCGGGGCCCCGGTATCTGCTGCTGCTTCTGGGCATGGTGCTGATCTGCTGGCTGGGGGCGCTGGGCATCGCGGGGCGGGAGGACGCCGGGGGCCGGAAGGCGTATCTGGCGGTGACGGTGGGCCTGTGCCTGCTGATACTGGGCGTGTTCAAGTACACGGGCTTTTTCCTGGGAAATCTCCAGAGCCTGTTCGGCGTGCCGGAGGTGATCCCCCAGATCGCCCTGCCCATCGGCATCTCCTTTTATACTTTCCAGCTCATCAGCTATGTGGCGGACGTGTACCGGGGCGAGGTGAAGCCCCAGCGCCGGTACTGGCTGCTGCTTTTGTATGCCAGCCTGTTCCACCAGTGCATCGCCGGGCCCATCGTCCGGTACAGGGACGTGAACCGGGATCTTGTCCGCCGTCGGACCAAGCCGGAGGAGATCAGCGCCGGGATCAGCCGCTTTGCCGTGGGCTTGGCGAAAAAGGCGGTGCTGGCCAACGGCTGCGCCGTGATCGCGGACCAGCTGCTGGTGTTCGACGCCGGGGTCCTGGCGGCCACGCCGGCCATGGGGGTGCTGCTGGGGGCCTTCGCCTTTACGCTGCAGATCTATCTGGACTTCTCCGCCTATTCCGACATGGCCATCGGCATGGGGCTGATGTGCGGGCTGCACTACCGGGAAAACTTCGATTACCCCTATATGTCCGGGTCCATCACGGAGTTTTGGCGGCGCTGGCATATCTCGCTGAGCTCCTTCTTCCGGGACTATGTGTATATCCCCCTGGGCGGCAGCCGGTGCGGCACGGGACGGCAGCTTTTCAATCTTTTCGTGGTGTGGTCCCTCACCGGCATGTGGCACGGCGCCAGCTGGAACTTCATCCTCTGGGGGATCTACTTCGGCGCGCTGCTGGCCATCGAGCGGTTCGTGCTGGGCAAGGACGGCCAGCGGTTCCTGCCCCAGGCGCTGCGCCACGGGGGCGTGCTGATCCTGGTGGCTTTCAGCTGGATCATCTTCAAATACACGGACATGGCCCTGCTGGGCACGGCGGTCAAGGGCCTGTTCGGACTGAACCACAACGGTTTTTCCAGCGGATCGGTGACGCTGCTGTTCAAAAACAACCTGTTTTTCCTGCTGGTGTGCGTTATCGCCGTCACGCCGCTGGCCAAGCGCGCCGGAGAAAGGTTCCGGGCCCTGGCCGGGCGCAGCGAGGCCGTTTACATGCTCTACGGCGTGTACCAGGTCGTCCATCCGGTGCTGCTGCTCCTGCTGGCGGCCATGGCCCTGGTGGGGGACAGCTACAATCCGTTTCTGTATTTTCAATTCTAAGGGGAGGGGGCACGGCCGGCGATGGATCGTGAATGGCAAAACGTCATACTGCGCATGATGAAGGTCGCGGCGTTTGCCCTGACCCTGGGGGTCATGGGCATCGTGGGACTGGTCTGGCCCCGGCCGGAGGTATCCGCGGTGGAGAAGCGGGAGCTGACGGGATTTCCCGCCTTTTCCCTGGCCTCCCTGTGGGACGGCAGCTATTTCAGCGCCATAGACACCTGGTATGCCGACACCTATCCCATGCGGGAGGATCTGATCGCCGCCCAGCAGGAGATGGAGAGCCGCTATGGCTTGCGGCAGACCCAGATGATCGGCGGGAACGTGGTGGCGGACGCCATCCCCACGGGGGACCAGGACGCCCCTGCCGGGACCGGCGGCGCCGTGGAAGAGAGCCCGCCCACCCCCGAGCCTACGGCGACTCCGCTGCCCGACGGCACCGTCCATGAGATCGGCGAGTATGTGGGCGGCGTGTATATCACCGACGGCAGCGCCTACGGCGCGTACTATTTCAGCCAGAGCGGCACGGATGCCTATATTTCCACCATGAACCAGATCTATGAGAACATCGGCGATAAGGTGCATATGTACGTGCTGAACGCGCCCCTCAGCGCCAGCGTCATGCTGGACGAGAATGTGTGGGCGGACATGGGATGCAGCGACGAGGGGGCGGCCATAGAGTATATCAACGGGAAGCTGGACCCGGGCATCACCCCCATCCCGGTGTATGACACCCTCCGGGCGCACAACGCGGAATACATTTATTTCCGCACCGACCACCACTGGACGGCCCTGGGCGCCTATTACGCCTATCGGGAATTCTGCGCGCTGAAGGGCTGGACGCCCCATGAGCTGGACCAGTTCGAGATGCGGACCTATGCGGAGGGACGCTATTTGGGCACCTATTACACCACCAGCGGCCAGCCGGCCCAGCTCACCCAGAATCCGGATACCGTGTACGCCTATGTGCCCATGGGCACCAACCACATGGAGATGACCCTGGAGGACGGCACGGAGATGGAGCTTGCGATCATCACCGACGGCTCCGTCTTCGGCGACCACGACACCTACTGCCTTTTCGCCGGGGCGGACAGGCCCTTTTCTCACATCCACAACGACGCCATCCAGGACGGCAGCGCCATCATGGTGGTGAAGGATTCCTATGGCAACGCCTTCATCCCCTGGCTGGTGGACCACTACGAGGACATATACTGGGTGGATTACCGCTATACCCACAATACCGTGTCCGAGCTGGTGGAGAAGTACGGCGTGCAGGAAGTGATCTTCGAGGCGGCCACATCCCTGGCCACCAGCGGGCAGTGCAACGGGATGTATCTGGACGTGGGCGTTTGACGAAAGGCAAATCATAGAGGGAGAGGCGGCGCCTCTCCCTTTTTCCATATGTTTGCTGGGAAATATGCTAAAACCCGTTGACAGACTAGGAAATAGGGGTTATACTGACTGTGGTCGAAAATACTACCAAGAGAGGCTTGTTGCACTATGTATGTTTACGCTGACAACGCGGCCACTACGGCCCTGAGTCCCAAGGCCCTGGAGGCCATGCTCCCCTATCTGCAGGGGGAATACGGCAACGCTTCCAGCCTCCACTCCGTGGGCCAGCGGGCCGCCGAGGCTCTGCAGAAGGCCCGGGACACGGTGGCGGAGGTGATCCATGCCGACCCGAAGGAGATCTATTTCACCGGCGGCGGCAGCGAGGCGGACAATCAGGCCATCCTCTCCGGCGCCATGGCCGGCGCCCGGAAGGGGAAAAAGCACCTCATTTCCACCGCCTTTGAGCACCACGCGGTGCTGCATACCCTGAAGAAGCTGGAGAGCCAGGGCTTTGAGGTCACGCTGCTGGACGTGCATAAAAACGGCGTGGTTTCGGCCGAAGAGGTGGCCGCCGCCATCCGGCCGGACACGGCGCTGGTGACGATCATGTTCGTCAACAACGAGATCGGCACCATCCAGCCCATCGGGGAGATCGCCAAGGTCTGCCGGGAGAAGGGCGTGCTGTTCCACACCGACGCCGTCCAGGCGGTGGGCCACCTGCCGGTGGACGTGCAGGCGCTGGGAGTGGATATGCTGTCCATGGCCGCGCATAAGTTCCACGGGCCCAAGGGCGTGGGCGCGCTGTACGTGCGCCGGGGCGTGCCGGTGGTGAACGTGATCGAGGGCGGCCAGCAGGAGCGTGGCAAGCGGGGCGGCACCGAGAACATCGCCGGCATCGTAGGCATGGCCGCGGCGCTGAAGGAGGCGGTGACGGATCTGGAGGGCCACATGGCCTATGTCACCGGCCTGCGGGAAAAGCTCATCACCGGCCTCACCCAGATCCCCCATTCCTGCCTGAACGGCGACAGGGAAAAGCGGGTGCCCGGCACGGTGAATCTCTGCTTCGAGGGCATCGAAGGGGAGGGCCTGCTACTGTGGCTGGACGCCAAGGGCGTGGCGGCCTCTTCCGGCAGCGCCTGCACCTCCGGCTCCCTGGACCCCAGCCACGTGCTGCTGGCGCTGGGACTGCCCCACGAGATCGCCCATGGCAGCCTGCGGCTGAGCGTGGACGCGTGGAACACGGAGGAAGAGGTGGACCATATCCTGCAGGTGGTGCCCGAGGTGGTAAAGTATCTGCGGGACATGTCCCCGGTCTGGGATGAACTGGAGCGGGGCGAAGCGACCCATCTGATTTAAGGAGGCATTTGAAATGGCACTTTACAGCGACAAGGTCATGGACCATTTTCAAAATCCACGGAACGTGGGGAAGATGGAGGACGCCGACGGGATCGGCGAGGTGGGCAATGCCGTCTGCGGCGACATCATGCGCATGTATATCAAGGTCCGGGACGGGATCATCACCGACGTGAAATTCATCACCTTCGGCTGCGGCAGCGCCATCGCCAGCTCTTCCATGGCCACGGAGATGATCAAGGGCAAGCCCATCGCCGAGGCGCTGGAGCTGTCGAACAAGGCCGTGGCGGAGGCGCTGGACGGCCTGCCCGCCCATAAGCTGCACTGCTCCGTGCTGGCGGAGGAGGCGGTCCGGGCCGCGGTGAAGGACTATTACGACAAGCACGGCGTCGCCTATGACCCGGCCATCTTCGGCTGCGACAGCTGCGCCCACGGGCACGACCAGGCCCCCGGGGAGGCGTAAGAGCGTGCCCCGGGCGCTCATCGCCATGTCCGGCGGCGTGGACAGCTCTGTAGCCGCCCTGCTGATGGCGCGCGGCGGGTATGAGTGCGTGGGCGCGATGATGAAGCTGTATGCGGGCGAAACGGCGGGAGAGAAGACCTGCTGTACCGCCGACGACGCGGCGGACGCCCGTTCCGTGGCGGCCCGGCTGGGGATGCCCTTTTACGTGTTCAACTTCACGGAGGATTTTGACCGCCAGGTCATCGGCCGGTTCGTGGCCGATTACGAGGCGGACCGCACCCCCAATCCCTGTATCGACTGCAACCGCTGCATGAAATTTACCCGCCTGTGGGATCGGGCCGTGGCCCTGGGCTGCCAGGTGATCGCCACCGGGCACTATGCCCGGGTGGGGCGCCGGTCCGACGGGCGGTGGATGCTGCGCAAGGCGGCCGACGCCGCCAAGGATCAGAGCTACGTGCTGTACATGCTCACACAGGAGCAGCTGGCCCGCACCCGCTTCCCCCTGGGGGAGCTGACGAAGGACCAGGTCCGGGCCCTGGCGGAGCGGGAGGGGTTTTTCAACGCGAAAAAGCACGACAGCCAGGATATCTGCTTTGTCCCCGACGGGGACTATGCCGCCTTCATCCGAAACTATACGGGCCGGGATTATCCCGCCGGAGATCTCGTGGACGGGGCGGGGAACGTGCTGGGCCGCCACCGGGGCCGGATCGGCTATACCATCGGCCAGCGCCGGGGCCTGGGCGTGGCGGCGGGACGGCCGCTGTACGTCCGGAAAAAGGACGCCCGGACCAACACGGTGGTGCTGGGGGAGGACCGGGAGCTGTATTCCCGCCGGTTCACCGCCCGGCAGATCAACCTGATCGCTTTTGACGGGCTGGACGGCCCCATCCGCTGCCGGGCCCGCATCCGCTACCAGCACCGGGAGCAGCCCGCCACCGTGACCCAGACGGGGCCGGACGAGCTGGAAGTGATCTTCGACGAGCCCCAGCGGGCCATCGCCCCGGGCCAGGCCGTGGTCCTGTATGACGGGGATACGGTCCTGGGGGGCGGAACCATTGACCGAACGGAGGGATCCTGATGGAAAGACAGAAGGCGTGGGAGCTTCTCACCCAATACAACAAGGACCATTTCCACCTGCAGCACGCGCTGACGGTGGAGGGCGTGATGCGCTGGTATGCCAACGATCTTGGCTATGGAAACGAGGCGGATTTCTGGGCTACCGTGGGCCTGCTCCACGACCTGGATTTTGAGATGTGGCCGGAGGAGCACTGCGTGCGCCAGCAGCAGCTGATGCGGGACGCCGGGGTGGATGATGCCACCATTCACGCCACCTGCAGCCATGGCTACGGCATGACGGGGGTGGATATCCGGCCGGAGCTGGAAATGGAGAAGGTCCTCTATGCCGCGGACGAGCTCACCGGGCTCATCGGCGCGGCGGCCCTGATGCGCCCCAGCAAGAGCGTGCAGGACATGGAGGTCAAGAGCCTGAAGAAAAAATTCAAGTCGACCGGCTTCGCCGCCGGATGCAGCCGGGAGGTCATCCAGCAGGGCGCGGACATGCTGGGCTGGCCGCTGGAAACGCTGATGGAGAAGACCATCCTGGCCATGCGCTCCTGTGAAGAGGATGTGCGCCGGCAGATGGAGGCCCTGGCGTAAAAATGACCGCTCGCCGAGCGGCGCGGTCACAGCAGCATCTTTTCCCACAGGCACAGCAGCAGATACACGCATACGCAGAGCAAGACCACGCCCATGGATCTGTCCTCCTGTCTGTCGGGATAAACACAGAATAAAACAGCGCAGCATCATTTCTGCAACAGACTTGCATCAAACTTGCATCATTTTTATGAATTCCTGGGGGAGGGATCGGTATGAAGGTATCCACGCGGGGCCGGTATGCCCTGCGGACGATGGTGGATCTGGCCCAGCACAGCGGCGACGGGCTGGTGACGCTGAAGGATGTGGCCGCCCGACAGGAGCTGAGCCAGAAATACCTGGAGCAGATCGTCACCCAGCTCAGCAAGGCCGGCTTCGTCAGAGGGACCCGCGGCCCCCAGGGGGGCTACCGTCTGAGCCGGGACCCCAAGGAATACAGCGTGGCGGAGATCCTGGAACAGGTGGAGGGCAGCCTTGCCCCGGTGGAGTGCCTGGAGGCGGACGTGAACACCTGCGAGCGGTGCTCCTCCTGCGCCACGGTGGATATGTGGACGGGGCTGTATAAGGTGGTCACCGATTACCTGGGCAATATCTCGCTGCAGGATGTGGTGGACCGGGCCAATGCTGCCGCCGGAAACGACTACGTGATCTGAAAAATGCACAAAATGACTGCCTGGACACGCCCTGTGTCCGGGCAGTCCTATGATCTTATAAAAAACGGTTGACAACGGGAAAAGAGAGTGTATAATGACAGCATCGGCATAAACCATACTAAACCGATGGGAAATAGGGGGATATTGATATGGCCATTTACAAGTCTTTTACCGAACTGGTGGGGAACACGCCCTTACTGGAGCTGGTGAATCTGGAGAAAAAGCTGGGGCTGAAGGCGAAGATCGTGGCCAAGCTGGAGTACTTCAACCCGGCCGGGTCTGTGAAGGACCGCATCGCCAAGGCCATGATCGAGGACGCGGAGGCCAGCGGGAAGCTGCGACCCGGCGCCGTGATCGTGGAGCCCACCTCCGGCAACACCGGCATCGGCCTGGCGGCCGTGGCGGCGGCCAAGGGCTATAAGATCATCCTGACCATGCCGGAGACCATGAGCGTGGAGCGGCGGAATCTGCTGAAGGCCTATGGCGCGGAGCTGGTGCTCACCGAGGGCAGCAAGGGCATGAAGGGAGCCATCGCCAAGGCGGAGGAGATCGCCGCCCAGACCCCGGGAGCCTTCATCCCCGGCCAGTTCGTCAACCCGGCCAATCCCGCCGCCCATAAGGCCACCACCGGTCCGGAGATCTGGCGGGACACGGAGGGACAGGTGGATATTTTCGTGGCCGGCGTGGGCACCGGCGGCACTCTGACCGGCGTGGGGGAGTATCTAAAGGAGCAGGACCCCGCCATAAAGGTGGTGGCCGTGGAGCCCGCCTCGTCGCCGGTGCTCAGCAAGGGAGTGGCCGGCGCCCACAAGATCCAGGGCATCGGCGCCGGCTTTGTGCCGGAGGTGCTGAACACGTCCGTTTACGACGAGATCATCCCCGTGGAGAACGAGGACGCCTTCGCCCTGGGCCGGGAGCTGGGCCGCACCGAGGGCGTGCTGGTGGGCATCTCCGCCGGCGCGGCGCTGTGGGCGGCCATCCAGCTGGCGAAGCGCCCGGAGAACCAGGATAAGACCATCGTGGTCCTGCTGCCGGACACCGGCGACCGGTATCTGTCCACGCCCATGTTCCAGGACTGAGCCGCCGGCTCTCCCGGACCAGACAAAAACGCACCCGTCACGAGGACGGGTGCGCTTTTGCATATGCTGGTCTATTTCGCCGTCAGCGCCTCCAGCGCCGCCAGCCGGGCCGCCACGCAGAACAGCTCCATGGCCTGCTCCAGCTCGGGCAGGGTGGGGAAGGTGGGGGCGATGCGGATCACGTTGTCGGACGGGTCCTTGCCATAGGGGAAGGGCGCCCCGGCGCCGGTCAGCACCAGGCCCGCGTCCTTGCACAGGGCCACGCACCGGGTGGCGGTGCCCTCCAGCCCCTCGTAGGCCACGAAATAGCCGCCCCGGGGCCGGTTGTAATGGGCGATGCCCCGGGGGGCGATCTCCCGGTCCAGGCCGTTCAGCACGCAGTCAAATTTGGGCTTGACGATGGCGGCGTGCTTTTTCATGTGGGCGTATATGCCGGGAACGTCCTTGAGGAACTGGACGTGGCGCAGCTGGTTGAGCTTGTCGTGGCCGATGGTCTGCACGCCCATCTGCTTGAGGATGAACTTCACGTTCTCCTCGCTGGCGGCGATGGCGGACACGCCGGCTCCGGCAAAGGTGATCTTGCTGGTGGAGATGAACTCATAGACCATATCCTCGCTGCCGGCCTCTCTGCAGGCGTCGAAGATGTTCAAAAGCTCGTCCCCCTCGTCCTCGAAGGTGTGGACCAGATAGGCGTTGTCCCAGAAGATGCGGAAATCGTCCGCTGCGGGCTTCAGCCCGGCGAAGGCCCGGACCGTGTCGGCGGAGTAGGTGATGCCGGAGGGGTTGGCGTACTTGGGCACGCACCATACGCCCTTCACCGCCGGGTCGGATTCCACATATTTTTTGATCATATCCATGTCCGGGCCCTCGGAGGACATGGGGATGTTGATCATCTCTATGCCGAAGGCCTCCGTGACGGCGAAGTGACGGTCATAGCCGGGCACAGGGCACAGGAACTTGATCCGGCCCTGCTGGCCCCAGGGCCGGCTGCCGCCGTATACCCCAAAGACCATGGCCCGCATCACCGAGTCATACATCAGATTCAGACTGGACTGGCCGCCCAGGATGATGTTCTTCGCCTCCAGGCCCAGCAGGTCGGCGAAAAGCTGACGGCACTCCTCCACGCCGGCCAGCTCCCCATAGTTGCGGGCGTCCACGCCTTTGGCGGTGTGGGCCAGGCAGGCAGGGTCCAGGGACAGCATATCCATGGACAGGTCCAGCTGGGCGGCATTGGGCTTGCCCCGGGCCATGTTCAGGTTCCGGGGAATGGCTTTCAGAGCGGCGTACTGCCCGCTGACGGCCTCCCGCTCCGCGAGCAGCTCCTGTTTGGTCATATCAAGATAACTTTTCATAAATATTACCTTTCCTTATGATGATCGGACCAATTCAGTATACTCAATTCCGGAGGCTTTTGCAACAGAATATTCGAAAAATTTTTGCCCTGCACGGTTTTCCGGCAAAACGCCCCGGCGGTCAGGCCGCCGGGGCGTTTTGCCGGAGATCTTTATGCTTTTTTCCGGCCCAGCAGTTCTTTTATATCCGCCGCGGCCACGATGGACCCCAGCACGATCACCACGCCGCAGATGATGCTCTTCACATCCGGCAGGGTGTGCAGCAGGATCAGGGCGAAGACGATGGACCAGGCGGAATAGGTGATGTTCAGGGCCATGGCCTTGGCCGCGCCGATCTTCACGATGGCCTTGTAATAGAACACGTAGGACGCGGTGCCGAACAGGGCGGACAGGGCGATCACCGCTGTGCAGGTGGTGGGGATCATGCCTACGGTGAAGCGCCAGCCCCGGATCACAGTGAGGATCACCACGCCGTAGAAGATGGCGGAGGTGAGCTGGCGGATCTGCAGGGCATGCTCGTCGGTGATGTCCGGGTCTTTCAGGCCGTAGGCGCAGATGACCGCCTCGGCGGCCCAGCCGACGCAGCAGAGGATAGCACAGCCGAAGCCCAGCAGCAGGTTGCTCCCCTCGGGGATGCCGCCGGGGGTATAGCCCAGCACGATGACGCCGACGATGCTCACCAGCAGCCCGCACAGCTGCAGGGGCGTCATCTTTTCTTTCAGGAAAATGTAGGACAAAAAGGCGCCCAGAGCGGGGAACAGGGAGGAGATGATGGCGGTATAGGCCGGGCCGATGAAGTTGATGGCCGCCACATAGCCGCTCATGCCGATGGGACCGCCCAGCAGGGCCGCCAGGATGATGAACTTGCCGCTGCGGGTCTTCAGGGCCCGGATCACATTTTTGTACTGCTTTTTGATGCCCATGTAGATCAGCATCCAGATGGAGGAGCAGGCGTCGTGCAGGAAGGTGCTGACGAAGGGCGCCAGGAATACCGCCTGTTCCGTGGAAACGAATTCGCTCATGGCCAGGGCCACCCCCAGGATCACGGTGTCCAGGCCCCACAGGATGCCGGCTGTCAGTCCGCTGAACATTTATTTGTCCTCCTTTTCCGCGTAGTGTCTGAGGTTTTCCTTCAGACGCTGATATCTCTCCAGAGCGTACTGCTCCATGCTCTCGCCGTCGTAGGGGACTCTCGTCAGTCCCCACAGGGTCCACAGGTAGTCCAGATACAGCTTGTTGGCCAGGAAGGTGCGTTTTTCGTGATCCGTCACCGGCCGGCCGAAATAGGCGTCCAGCAGCATCCCGTCCTGCTCCTGGTCATAGGCCGCCTCGATGGACACGTCCGCCAGGTCCCACATGCCGTCGTTCATCCCGGCATATTCCCAGTCCACCAGATACATCCGGTCGCCGGAAGTCACCCAGTTTTCGCACAGCGGGTCGTTGTGGCAGGGGACCAGGGGCCGGGCATGGCCCGCCTCCAGCGCCTGCTTGATGGCCATGACCTGGCCCTTTACCTGCTCGTAATCGTCGTACAGGGGCACGTGGTTGTCCCGGATGACCCGCTCATAGGTGTCGGCCATCTGGAACACCTCGAAGGGTACGCCGGTATCCTCGCCGCAGGTGTGCAGGGCGCGCAGGATCTCCGCCGCCTGGCGGATGTGCTCCGGCTGGCCCATGGTCTGGGGGGACATGGTCACCGCGTCGGGGATGTACCGGGTGATCTTGGTGCCGTCGTCGCCGAAGTATAAAAGCTCCGCGTCGATGCCCACCCGGCAGGCGAGCTGTGTGCTCACCCGCTCGTCGGAGCGGACGATCATCTGCTCCGTGCCCTCGCCAGGGACGCGGCAGACGTACTCGGCCCCGTCGCTGGCCGTCACCCGGTAGGTCCGGTTGGTGAGCCCTCCCAGGCGCTGGGCGTCGCGGATCGCATCCAGCCCCAGCTGGGAGCGGAGCAGACCGCCGATCTTCTCCAGGTCCTCATGCAATACGTTTTCGCTCATGTCATATCCTCTCAATCTTTCGATCTTTATAGGTGTATCGGTACTGCCCGCCGGGGGCGTCGAAGGTGAAGCCCTCCGCCTCGGCGCTGCCGCCCAGGAAGGCGCGTATGCCGGTGATGTCCCGCTGGCCGCAGCCCAGCCGGGCCGCTGCGTCCGCCAGGATGGGGGAGCGGGCGTCGTCGATATAGGAGGGGTCGAAGGCCCGCAGCTCATCCAGGGAGTCGAACTCGAAGATCTGCTCCGGGGGATACCGCCGGACGGACATCTTCAGCCGGTCCAGGTGCCGCATGAAAAACCGCTCCCACAGCTGGCTGGCGGTGCGAGGATCGTCATATTCCCTCTCCAGCAGGGCCAGGAACTGCCGGGTGAAATCCCGGCTCCAGAAGGTGTGGCCCATCATATACCAGGCGTTTTCCCCGCCGATCTGCACATGGCAGATGTGGCCGTCGGCGTCGGTCCGCATGCACCATTCCGCCGTGGGGCCGTCGGCGTACTCGGCGGCATAATAGCTGTCGGTGACCTCCGGCTCGAAGGGGTTCGCGGTGAAATAATTGTCCGCCGAGCACAGGTAGCTGCTGCCCAGCAGGTCCCGGACGGCGTGGATGCTGCCGGTGTTGTTGCGGCGGTCCCAGTCCGGGTTGTGCACCAGACGCACGCCGCACTTTTCCGCCAGATAGGCGAACTGCTCGCTCTTATAGCCGGTGACCACGATCACCTCCGGCACCCCCGCCTTGTACAGCTGGCGGATCTGCCGCTCGATGAGCACCTCGCCCCGCACCGGGATGAGGGCCTTGGGCAGCTCATAGCTGAGAGGGGCGAACCGGCTGGCGGCCCCGGCGGCCATGATGACCGCGTTGTCCACTTTGTAGCTCATGACACGTCCTCTTCGATCCTTTTTTGCGCCAGGCGGGCGAAGTCCTTGGCATAGCGGTACTGGCGCAGGGAGTACTCTCCGAATTCCACGCCCAGGTTGCGCTTGTATTCGCACCAGTTGCTCCACAAAAGGCCCCCGGCGGCGATGTAGCAGTATATCTTCGTGCGGGTGGCCTCCGGACAGCCCTCGGGGAAATAGGCGTCGATGGCCCTGTCGCACTGGGCCCGCCCGTACAGAGAGTAGATGCAAAACATGGCGATGTCCACGTGGGGGTCCTGCATGCCGGCGTATTCCCAGTCGATCAGCTGTAGCTGCTCTTCTCCCCCGGGTTGAGGGACGAACAGGAAGTTGTCCGGCACCGCGTCGATGTGGGTCAGGCATTTTTTCCCCGCGTGGCGGTCGATGTATCCCCGCAGGGCCAGCACACCGGCCTTCGTCTGGGGGTGATCCCGGTAGGCGGAGGGGGCGCCCTGCCAGAGGGACTCGTAAAAATCGATCTGGCCGAAGATGTCGAAGTCGTGGTCCACCGTCAGGCCCATCTGGTGGAATTGCCGCAGCCGGGCCATGCACCGGGCCACGTCCCGGGGATCGCCGCTGTCGCACACCCGCGCCCGGGGCAGGTACCGGGCGATCTTATAGCCTGTATCCGGGTCGATATAGACGGGGTCGTCGCAAAGGCCCCTCCCCCGGATGGCCTCGTATACCGCGGCCTCCTCCCGCCGGCGGATCAGCTCGTTGGAGCCCGCCCCGGGCACGCGCATGACATACCGCCGGTCATGGCAGGTGAACAGGAACGACCGGTTGGTCATGCCTTTTTTCAGTTCCTCCACCGTTTCGATCTCCTCCGGCCGGGCGTTCAGCACCCGGGCGGCGGTGACGATGGCGCTGCCCTGGAGCTGGTCGGAGCGTTCGTCCAGCTGCTTGAGCTGCTCATAGGTGTTGATCTCCGCCACCTCTGAGGCGGGGACGGACCGGGCGTTCACCAGCATCCGGTCCTTCTCGTACAGGGCCTCCTCCCAGAAAGAGCCCCGGTGGCGGGGGTCCCGGCTCATGGCGGCGATCCGCTGGCGGACGATGGCCGCCTCCGGCTCCATGAGATAGCTGATGCCGATCATGGCGTTGCCCCCGGTCCCGAGGGGCACGGTGGCCAGCTCCATCTTCCGGTTCATCCGCACGGTGCTGGCGTTGTCCACCAGGTCGCTGACCATGTACCAGGAATACAGCTCATACCGCCGGTAGGGATTGCGGGCGCACCAGATGTCGCAGGGGATCACGTAGGTGTTGCTCAGCCGGTCCAGGGCTAGCAGAAGGGAGTGGAGGTTGTTCTTGGAGGCGTACTGGGGGTTCACAAGAAGCTGTACGCCGTATTTGTCCATGAGATATTCGTACTGCTCTTTCATGAAGCCCACCACCACGGTCACGTCCCGGACGCCGGCCTGGTGGAGCTGCTCGATGGTCCGCTCGATCAGCGGCTGGCCGTCCACCTCCAGAAGTCCCTTGGAGACCTCCATGTTGATGGGGACCATGCGCATGCCGCTGCCCGCCGCCAGGATGACGGCGTTTTTCGGCGCGCTCCGGCGCAGCAGCTCCCACGCCTTCTCCGTCAGCTGGGCGTCCCGGTCCAGACAGCCGCTCTGGGTCAGCGTCCGCAGGCAGCGGTTCACGATCCCCAGGCTGTGGCCGCACCGCTCCGCCAGCAGCCGCTGGGTGGTGAAGGGCTCCTGGGCCAGGATGTTCAAAATGTCGAGCTCTTGAATGTTCATGTACAAGCAAAATCCTTATTTTGTGAACATAGGGGCATTATATACCCTGTGCAGGGGAATGTCAACCGTTTTTTCCCCTCTCTCAGGCCTGGCCCTGGCGTATGGCCGCCAGCAGGCCCCGGCAGCCCTCGTCCACGTCCCGCCATGTGGCCTCGAAATCCCCGGTATACCAGGGGTCTGCCACATCCCCGGGGCGGTCGGTATATTCCCGCAGCAGCCGCAGCTTGTCGTCCCGGTCCCCGCCGCAGATCCGGCGCATGTTCCGCAGATTGGCCCCGTCCATGCCCACCAGCAGGTCGTACTGCCCGTAATCCCGGGCCGTCATCTGCCGGGCGGTCTTTCCGGCGCAGTCGATGCCATGCTTTTGCAGCATCCGCCGGGCGGGGGGATAGACGGGGTTCCCGATCTCCTCGGTGCTGGTGGCGGCGGAGGCGATGAAAAACTCCCGCTCCAGCCCCTCTTTTTTGACCAGCGCCTTCATGACGAACTCCGCCATGGGGCTGCGGCAGATGTTGCCGTGACAGACGAAAAGGATCTTTGTCATTTGGATTCTCCTTGCGGCGATATAAGACTGTGCCGCTTATGACGGCGGCGGAAAAACCTTCCCATACAGCGGAGAGTGTGCTACAATAAAAGAGATCGATTTAATACAACAGGAGGGCGCTGTATGCAATACGAGAACGGCAGGGTCACCGGGCTGAACATCGCCTACGTGGGCGGCGGGTCCAGCGGGTGGGCATGGACCTTTATGACCGACCTGGCCATGGACGGGTCCCTGGGAGGGACCATCCGGCTGTACGACCTGAATGAGGACGCGGCCCGGCGCAACGCCGCCATCGGCAACCGCCTCAGCGCCCGGCCGGGCGTGGCGGGCCGGTGGGAGTATGTGACCTGCTCCACCCTGGGCCAGGCCCTGGAGGGGGCGGATTTCGTGGTGATCTCCATCCTGCCGGGGACCTTCGCGGAGATGGCCTCGGACGTACATACGCCGGAGCGGCTGGGGATATACCAGTCCGTGGGGGACACCACCGGCCCGGGCGGGATCATCCGGGCGCTGCGGGCGGTGCCCATGTTCGTCACGGTGGGGGAGGCGGTGAAGAAATACGCCCCCGGCGCCTGGGTCATCAACTACACCAACCCCATGGCGGTGGGCGTGCGGGCGCTGTATCACGCCTTCCCCGGCATCAAGGCTTTCGGCTGCTGCCACGAGGTGTTCAATACCCAGCAGGTGCTGCGGGACATCTGCCAGATGCGCTTCGGCCTGACCGGCCTGACCCGCCGGGATATCCGGGTGAACGTGCTGGGGCTGAACCATTTCACCTGGTTCAACGACGCCTCCTATGAGGGCATCGACCTGTTCCCCGTGTACCGGGAGTACGTGGATAGCCACTATGAGGAGGGTTACAACGCCCCGGACAAGAACTGGGTCAGCAGCACCTTTTTCTGCGCGCACCGGGTGAAATTCGATCTGTTCCGGCGCTATGGGCTCATCGCCGCCGCCGGGGACCGGCATCTGGCGGAGTTCATGCCCGGCGGGGACTATCTGGCGGATCCGGAAACGGTGCGGAGCTGGAAGTTCAGCCTCACGCCCGTGTCCTGGCGGCTGTCCGACCAGGCGCAGCGCCTGGAGCGAAGCCGCCGCCTGGCCGCCGGGGAGGAGGAGATCCCCCTGGAGCCCACCGGGGAGGAGGGCATCCTCCTGATCCGGGCGCTGTGCGGACTGGATCGGGTGGTCAGCAACGTGAACGTGCCCAATGCCGCCGGGCAGATCCCAAACATGCCCCGGGATACGGTGGTGGAAACGAACGCGGTGTTCAGCCGGGACGCCATCCGCCCGGTGTTCGCCGGGGCCGTCCCCGCCAATATGGAGCCTATCATGGCCCCCCATGTGGCCAACCAGGAGCGGGTGCTCCGGGCGGCGCTGGAGCGGGACAGGCGGTTGGTATACGAGGCGTTTTTGACCGATCCGCTGGTGGCGGGCCGGGCCTCCGACGAAGAGGCGAAAAAGCTGGCGGACGACATGATCGCCGCCACCGCCGCCTGTCTGCCCGCGGGCTGGGAGCGGTAAGACCGGCCGCGGCGAAAACTTCATAGAATCGGCCGCGCTCGTTCCGGAAGGAAGGGGCGCGGACGTCTTTTTCCCGGGGCTCTGGCGCCGTTCGCCGGCGTCAGACCGCCTCGTCCGGTTCGTCCCGCCTGACCCAGGGGACCCGGCCGGGCACCGGAGGCTCCTCGTAAAACCGGGCGGTCTTGTCCCGGTGGGTGTCGTTCCACTTGTCGAAGCCGAGGGGGGCGATGTGGGGGCCGTATGTGCAGCGTTCAAAACGGCACAGCCCGTGATCCCGCCAGGGCCGGGCCAGCCAGATGCTGCCGTCTTTCACGCCGTCCGCGGCGGTGAAGCGGCACTCCCGGAAGGTGAAGCCCCGGGTCTGGGACAGGGCGTGGGCGGGGGCGGCGGCGTAGCCGGAACCGCGCACGTCGTACAGCGAGCGGATCTGGCACCGGCTGAACAGCGCCTCGCCGCAGCCGAAGATGAAATCCACCGTTCCCTCGATCAGACAGTCTGTGAAGACCTGCCGGCAGGCTATGTCCCGGCGGAGATGGTCCGGCAGAAAGCCTTCGTACCGGTCGATCAGGTCCCGGGGCAGAGGACCGAGAAAGAGGGTGTCCTGGGTAGAGGACAGGCGGCAGCGCTCCATGGCGAACGCGTCGGCGTATACGGTCAGGGCCACCTCCTGGCCCTTTCGCTCGGGATGGAGGGCGTCGTTGGCCACGGTCAGATCCCGCATGGTCACCCCGTCGGCGCATACCGCCATCGTCCAGGTACGGAAGGTGTTGTATTCCACGCCGTTTTCGTCCAGCTTCAGGGCATAATCGTCCCAAACGATCCGGGTCCTGTCCGCGCCGGCCCCCTGAAGGGTCAGGCCGGGGGTAAATATGGACGTTTTGGCGCGATACTCTCCCGGAGCCAGCTGGATGACGTCGCCGGGAGAGGCGGCGTCAAAGGCTTTTTGCAGGTCGTCGCCCGGGTGTAAAAGTAACAAAATGTGTCACCCTCCCCATTAATTTACAATGAATGGCAATGCTCATTGTGAATTATACACTATTTTGGCCTTTGTGAATAGGTAAAATGGAGAAATTTTCGGCGTGGGCAATTTTATACATAAATAAGGACGTTTTATCCATATACAGAAAACCGGGTTTCCTGTATAATGACCAATAAGATCCAGAAATCGTGGCAATTATTTATAGAAAAATACGAGGTTTTTATGAGAAAGCGGCGCACATTCGACCAATACCGGCGGATAGACCTGGCCCTGTTCGCGCTGCTGATGGCCGTGTGCGAGTATGTGATCGTCCGGGCGACCAACTGGTGGTTCCCCCAGCAGCCTTTTGTGGTTTCTCTGGCGGCGGCGCTGACCGCCATCGTATATATGCGCTGGGGATATTGGGGCGCCATCCACGCGGTGGAGGCGGGGATCGTGTTCTGTCTGTTCTCCGGGGCGACCCGGGAGCAGTACATTATATATTGTATCGGCAATCTTCTCTCGCTGCTGGCGGTGGTCCTGCTGAAAAAGGCCGGCAAGGAAAAGATGCGCAAAGGGCTTCCCGGACTGGGTTTCGCCGCGCTGGTTCTTTTTCTGATGCAGGGAGGAAGGGCTCTGGTCGCGCTGGTGGTGGGTTCTGAGCTGGCGGCGCTGCCGTATTTTTTCACCACGGACAGCCTTTCCTACATCTTTACTCTTGTGATCATCTGGATAGCGCAAAAGCTGGACGGAATCTATGAGGATCAAAAACATTATCTTCTGCGAATCCAATCGCAGGAGGAAGAAAAAGGAGGTTAACTATGAGAGTAGGGGCAGCGGATTTTCTCGAATTCGATAAAGCCAAGGGCGTCTATCGAGTGAGTCCGGAGCAGGCTGTTCGGGATGACGTAGAGAAGCACTACTGGCTTCACGTCGGCCGTACGATCCTGAAGGATTGGCGGCTGTACGTCATGCTGATCCCCATGCTGCTGGTCTTCCTTTTCTGGCGCTATTTCCCCATGTACGAGCTGCTGGGCTGCTTCAAGGTTTCGGATAACGTGTTGCCTGTTTCACAGCAGCTGTTCTCCGGCTTCTCTTACTTCAAGCGTCTGCTGTTCGCCGGGGACGGCCTTTCTACGGATTTCTGGAGAGCGCTGAGGAACACTTTCATCCTTAGCTTTTACGGCCTGTGCTTCGGGTTCCCGATCCCGATCATCCTGGCCCTGTTCTTCAACGAGATCCGGTCCAATATCGCCCGCAGCGTCTATCAGGTGCTCACCTACCTGCCGAAGTTCATGTCTACCGTCGTCATGACTTCTCTGGTGACCATGCTGGTGAAGCAGGGGTCCCTGACCACCGGGATGGGCATCGTGAGCCAGTTCTTGTCCAACGTGGGCCTGATCAGCGCTGAAACGGCCAACGCGGGTCTGTTGAACAATCCGTCCTTCTTCAGATCCATCTACCAGATCAGCGGTATCTGGGAGGGCGCGGGCTACGACAGCATCGTTTTCTTCGCGGCGATCATCGCCATCTCGCCTACCAGCTACGAGGCGGCCCAGATCGACGGCGCCAATAAAATGGCCCAGATGCGGTACGTGGTCCTGCCCAGCATCCTTTCCACCATCGTCATCATGCTCATCACCCGTATCGGTACGCTGCTGAACATCGGGTATGAAAAGGTGCTGCTGCTGTACAACCCCAATACATACGTCACCGCCGACGTGGTCTCCACCTTCGCCAACCGAAACGGCATGGGCACCGGCGCCGGCACAGGGATAGCAGCCGCGGCGGAGATGATGAACAACGTCATCGGAATGATGCTGGTCATAGGCGCCAACACCATCGCCCGCAAGGCGTCGGATACGTCGCTGTACTGACAGGAGGGGCGCTATGAAAAGAAAACTTGAGATCTCCGAGCTGATCTTTAAGATCATCAGCTATACCCTGCTGACAGTGTTCGCCCTGTGCTGCCTGTATCCGTTCGTGTACGCGGTGAGCGCGTCCATCAGCGGCCGGCAGGCGGTGGAGTACGGCTCCGTGGTACTGTTCCCCAAGGACATCCAGTTCGAGGCTTTCGCCCGGATGTTCGGCGACAATATGTTCTGGAACGCCTACTCCAACACCCTGTTCATCACCCTGTACGGTACCATCTGGGCCATGCTGACCTCCATCCTGGGCGCTTATGCCCTGTCGAAGAAGAGGCTGCTGTTCCGGAAGTTCTTCAACTTCTTCCTGGTGTTCACCATGTGGTTCTCCGCAGGCATCGTGCCCCAGTACCTGAATTACCTGGACACGAAGACCGTCTTCAACCATATGGGCATCATGGACGACAAGTGGCTGGTGGTCATCGCCATGGGCATGGCGGCCATGAACATCATCCTGCTGCGCAACGCCTTTGAGGGCGTGCCCAGCGAGATCGAGGAGGCCGCCATCGTGGACGGCGCCAGCGAGTTCCAGGTGCTGAGCAAGGTCTATATCCCCATGAGCAAATCCACCATCGCCACGGTGGCGCTGTTCTTCGCCATCTCCCGCTGGAACGGCTACTTCTGGGCACGGCAGATGATCTCCAACTCCAACGAGCATCCTCTGCAGGTGTTCATCCGTCTGCGATTGGAGGAATATACCGACCCGGAGGCCATGTCGGGATGGAACGAGGCCTTCGCGTCGGACTCGGTGATCTACGCGCTCATCGTCTGCTCCATCGTTCCCATCCTCATCATCTACCCCTTCATCCAGAAGTATTTCGCCAAGGGCGTGAATATGGGCGGCGTGAAGGAGTGATCGGATTCCGTCACAGCGCATTTTCCGGGCCTGTCCCGGTTTGACAAGCGAAAATCAAAATACATATTAGGAGGATAATGAGAAACATGAAGAAGATTCTTTCCGTTCTGCTGCTCGTGGCCATGGTCGTGTCCCTGATGGCCGGCTGCGGCCCCAGCATCGAGGTCCAGGGCAGCGCGACCAACCCGCCCGCTGCGGAAGGCGGCGCCAGCCAGCCCGCTGCTGAGGGCGGCGCCAGCGAGCCCGCCGCGGAAGGCGGCGAGGCCGAGCCCGCCGGCCTGAGCTTTGCTCCCGGCACCGTGCTGCGCATGGCCACCGGCTATAACAGCACCAAGACCGGCCTGTTCTTCGACGCCGAGACCGCCGGCAGCGGCATCACCCTGGCCGACGGCAAGACCTACAACGCCGGCGACCTGAAGCCCACCTGGGTGGCTGTTCAGGATAAGCTGGGCATGGTCTTCGAGGACAAGTACCAGGGCAACTCCGCCAGCAACGAGTTCGACTATTGGAAAGAGCGTCTGAACGAAGTGGATATGGTCAGCGGCACCGCGGCCAAGCTGAATGAGAACGGCGTTGCCGGCAGCATGGTCAACATCGCCGAGTATCTGGACCAGATGCCCAACTTCAAGGCCTATCTGGAGGCCAACCCCATCGTCCGTCTGTCCATCGTGGGCGACACCGCCACCGGCGCCATCTACTTCAGCCCCTACTTCGACGGCGTCAACGATATCGAGCGTATGCCCCTGATGCGTACCGACTGGGTGCAGAAGCTGCTCAACGGCGAGGGCGAGTTCACCGCCGAGGCTTCCAACATGACCGCCGAGCCCGTGTATGAGCCCTATATGCCCTGCGAGGGCACCGTGGATGTGGACGTGGTCACTGCCGACGGCACCGCCGTGGAGACCATCACCAAGGATTACGAGGCCGCCAACGGCAACATCATCCAGATGATGAACGCGGCCGGCTCCATCGACGGCGTCACCGCTGTCAATATGCTCCGTGAGTACATCGACCTGGCCTACAACGGCTACTATGGCACCCAGCGCGCCGACCTGTTCATCGGCCAGAACGCCGCTTGGGACGCCGACGAGCTGGTGGCTCTGCTCCGCTGCGTCGTCGCCAACCCCCAGACCCTCAACGGCACCGACTCCGTCCAGGGCCTGTTCTCCCGTGAGGACAACAACAACCAGCGCCGTGTGGATATGTTCCGCTTCGCCGGCACTCTGTTCGGCGTCCGCGGCCTGGAGTCCCGTCAGGATTACCTGTACGTAGGCGCTGACGGCGCCCTGCACGACGCCCGCCAGGAGCCCGCGACCTACGAGGCCATGGAGCGTATGCACGCCATGGCGGAAGAGGGCCTGCTGAGCAAGTCCTTCATCGATATGTCCGAGGAGAACTCCGGCACCATGCTGGAGAACGACCTGGGCTTCATGCACTACGACTACAACCAGACCCAGACCATTCTGAACGAGACCAAGCTGCAGGCCGACGAGGGCGAGAAGTACATGGCGGTCATGGTCCCCGTGGCCCGTTGGGATGACGGCACCGGCGAGCAGTACTTCCGGTTCACCGAGTCCTGGCGTTCCGTGAAGACCGACGGCTGGGGCATCTCCGTCGCCGGCGTGGGCGACGACACCGACAAGCTGAACGCCGCCCTGAGCCTGATCGACTATGCGTACTCTCCCGAGGGCCAGATCCTGATGAGCTACGGCCCCGACGCCTTCATCAAGGAGGGCGAGACCTTCAACTTCAACGGCGAGCAGATGCCCGTCATCGCCGACGCCACCTATGAAGAGCTGTGGAGCCTGGCCAGCGGCAACTACACCAACTACGCCCGTTACTATCTGGGCTCTACGCTGTCCTTCGTGAAGAGCCAGGCCTTTGAGTATCAGTGCACTCACGAGGTGGGCCGCGAAGGCGCCGCCAAGATCTCCAACGCCATCGCCCTGGGCACCATCAAGCACCCCGAGCTGGCCGTCGCCGAGAACAGCTGGTACACCTCTGTGCCCACCGTTCTGCCCACCACCAAGCAGGAGAACGATCAGATCTCCGGCTACACTGATCTGACCAACAAGTTCAACCAGAACAAGGACGGCGAGAACATCCTCATCAACCAGATCGTGAGCGGCTACACCGACGCCAACATGACCGATGCGGCTACCTCCGCCGACTATGTGGCCAACAACTGGAGCGGCCGGCAGTATCTGGCCCTCAAGCAGGACGCCTGGACCCGCGCTCTGGACTATTACGCCACTCTGGGCTGATGCCCGCGCGCAGACCCCAGCGCAGTTCCTGTCCGCGGCGGGAGGGGACGCTCCCGCCAATCCTAAGACTCTGCCTCGCCGGGGAGCTTCGGCTCCCCGGTGAGAGGGGGACATTTCCCTCGGGAGGAGGCTATCATGTATAAAAAACAGATGATCACGCAGAGGGTCCTTTGCCTGGCGGCTATCTTTGTGAGCGCTGCGGTTTTCCTCTATGCGCTCGGGATCATGACCGATCTGTATGATAGCTTGTACAGTACGATGAGGAACCCCAACGACCTGTTCCAGACAGACGTGCCCGGCTCCATCGTCTACTATAACATGCAGGAATTCAACCGGCTGTTCCTGGTGTACAGCATCGTGCTGATCCTGCTGGCGGTGTTCCTGTTTATCACCAATACCCATGTCCGCCGGCGCTATTATATCGCCAACTACATCGCCACCCTGGCATACGCGGTGGGCGGCATCGCGATCTCGGTCTTCGGGCATGTCTACATCGAGATCTTCAAGGGCCAGTTCCTTCAGGTGGACTTTGCCGCCTTGAAGGAGCACGCGGAGATGTGGAACACCCTTTATACCGATTCCACCTTCTGGTTCGACCTGCACTATGGCGTGTTCGCGCTGGTGATCCTGGTGAGCATCCTGCTGGTGGCCAACCTGTTCTGGAAGGTGAGCCTGATGAAGCAAGAGGCGAAGCTCGTTGAAGAGGGGAGGGCTGCGGCATGACCGTGGAAGAACGCACGATCAAAAGGGACCGGATGAGATTCATCAAAAACTCCCTGGCGGCCAACCTGGCGATCTTGGGCATCCTGTTCGATGTGCTGTATTTCGTGAAGATCTACCAGTCTGACGTGGGCACCTACTATTACTCCATCCTCATCGGCGCGTCCATCGTCTACAACCTGGTGTTCCTGCTGGCGGTGTTCCTGGCGTCCGAGGGCGTGAAGAACTATAAGGCCGGTTATACCTGGCTTTTGGCCGTGATCGGCCTGGGCCAGATCGTACGGATATTCATCATCCCCATGCGGGCCCATACCGCCACCACGCTGGTCAACGGCGAGAATGTGTCGGTCATGAGCGCGGGCACCTTCACCTATGTGGTGGTGCTGCTGGTGGCGTCGGCCGTGTGCCTGCTGGCGTCCGCGGCGGTGAACTTCATCCGCTGCCGGGAGCTGGCCGAACATATGAAGACCGTCGCACCCCCCAGTCCGGGTACATAAGGAGGCGAAGACATGGCTACGTTAAGCTTACAGCATATCGACAAGATATACGACAATAACGTTCAGGCGGTCTTTGACTTCAATCTGGACGTAAAGGACGGGGAACTCATCGTCCTGGTGGGACCTTCCGGCTGCGGCAAGTCCACCACGCTCCGCATGGTGGCCGGCCTGGAGGACATCTCCGCCGGGCGGCTGTATCTGGACGGCAAGGACATCACCCAGACCCCCGCCAAAGACAGGGATATGGCCATGGTGTTCCAGAACTACGCCCTGTACGGCCATATGACCATCTATGAAAACATGGCATTTTCCCTGACCATGCGCAAGGAAAATCCCAATGTCATCCACAAGAAAGTGCTGGCGGCGGCCGAGATCCTGGGCCTGACCAACCAGCTGAACAAGAAGCCTGCCCAGCTGTCCGGCGGCCAGCGCCAGCGGGTGGCCATGGGCCGGTCCATCGTCCGTAACCCCAAGGTGTTCCTGTTCGACGAGCCCCTTTCCAACCTGGACGCCAAGCTGCGCGGCGCCACCCGCCGGGAGATCCTGCTGCTGCACAAACGGCTGCAGGCCACCATGCTCTACGTCACCCACGACCAGACCGAAGCGCTGACCCTGGCGGACCGGATCGTGTGCATGTCCATGGGCTATGTCCAGCAGGTGGGCACGCCCCTGGAGCTGTACGACTCCCCGGCGAACATCTTCGTGGCCGGCTTCATCGGCCTGCCGCCCATGAATTTCTACGACGTGCGCGTATCCCCTGAGGGCCTGGTGGGCGAGGGCTTCAAAGTATCCCTCACCGCCGAGGAAGCGGACACGCTGAAGGACTACAACGGCAAGACCATCGTCCTGGGCGTCCGCCCCGAGGACATCGACGTGGGGCCCGACGTGCCCGTCACGGTGTCCACCAACGAGAACCTGGGCATGAACACCCTGGTCCACGGCCACATCGGCCAGAACAACGGCGCGCGGATCTCCGCCAAGCTGAAGGGCTGGGCCGACTATAAAAACGGCGACGCCGTTTCCTTCTCCTTCAAGCGCAAGCACTTCTTCGACAAGGAGACGACCAACGCCATAAGGAAGGGTGTGTGAGCATGGCGAAGAACAATCCCGATGAGAAAAAGAGCCTGGGCGCCCGGTTCGTAGGCGGGCTGAAAGAGGCATGGCGGAAATTCCTGGTCGCCATCAAGCGCCGCCCCCAGATGATCCCGCTGGTCGCGCTGGTGATCACCTTCCTGGTGTATTCCCTGAACCTGATGCACATATCCGACACCACCGCCAAGATCCAGGGAAGCGGCATGGGCCTGGCGGGCTTTGCCACCATGCTGTTCTCCATGCTGAGCATGGTGTGCTGCATGAACGCCTTCCCCTACCGGAAAAAGACCAACATCCCCATGCTGGTGCTGATGTTCGTCATGCTGGGCGTGATCATCTTCGCGGATGTGTACTATCTCAACTGCATCTACGCGGCCATTTCCCGGCCGGACAACCCCATCGTGGTCACGGTGGCCACCGCATACATCGCTTACGCGGAGTGGTATATCCGCCTGCATCTCATCATGATAGGCATATCCATCGCGCTGGTGGTGCTGCTGCCGGTGTACTCCAAGCTGATCCGGAAGATCAAGACCTCCGTGGACGTGCAGGACAACGGCTCCATGGACGCCATCGACATTTCCGGCGACGCCTGATCCCGGCCGTCCCCGCGGCCTTGGTGCTCTTATCGTGAATAGGCGGGTGCAGAGGCTGTTGGGCAGCTTGTGACTGTTTTGCGCAAAAAGCCCCCCAAATGGCAGGACAGATGCCGGGAGGTTCAGATGGCTGAGCCTCCCGGTCTGTCAGAGTGGAGAACCTATGAGCAAGCAAAAACGGACCGGCCCATCCCGGCCGGACGTGGACAGACAGACCGATTATTATAAGCTGAAGACGAAAGCGGTGGAGGATCTGGTCACCGCGGATGAGTCCAACTCTCCCCAGGTGTCGGAGGAAGAGCTGCGGGCCTATCGTTCCGGCCCCAAGCTGAAGATCGCCGACTGGGTGAAGCTGCTGTTTATCAAGGCGTGGTTCGCCGGCGCGGTGTGCTTCTTCTTCCTGTGGGGCCTGGGCAACTATTTTGCCGATCAGCTGGACAGCCTGTTCGTCACCGGCATGGCTCTGGGCATCGTCACCGATCTGTTGACGAACAATGTGCTCCGGTTCCTGGAAAAGACGCCCGGCGCCAACAGCCGGTGGATGATGTGGCCCAAGAAGGGATTCGCCAGCTTCCCGCTGAATATCCTCCATGGCTACGCGGTGCTGTTTCTGGTCTTCGTGCTCTACAACGTGATCAACCTGGCCATCGTGGGCATGACCGGGAAAACGGACACGGTCCCCCTGGGGGTGGAGCCGGTGCTGTTCGGCGTGTTCACCATGGGCTTTGATATGCTCCTGATCCAGATCAAACATTTGCTTACCGATATTTTCCGCGGCGGGAGAAAGCCATCCGGCAAGTGAGGAGGAAACATGACGAAGATCCTTTACTGCGGCAGCAGCTCCGCCTGTTTTGAATTGGATGATCCCAGCCCCTATTATGCCCCCAGCGCTTACACCGTCCTTCTGGACGGCCAGGCGCGGCTGGTGGGGGAGAGCAACGTGTTTTCCCTTTTTGATCTGGCCCCCGGCCGGCGCTATGAGCTGACCGTGCGCATGGCCGGCGGGGAAGAGGAAACGCTGGCGTTTGAAACGAAGACCGAGACCTGCTGTGTCAGCGTGCTGGATTTCGGCGCCGTTGGCGACGGGGCTCACGAGGACACCTCCGCCATCCAGGCGGCCATCAATTTCCTGCCGGAGGGAGGGCGGCTGCTGTTCCCCGCCGGGGCTTATCTGACGCTGCCGCTGGCCCTGAAGAGCCATATCACGCTGGAGTTTGCCCGGGAGGCGGTGCTGCTGGGCAGCACGGACCGGGAGCGCTACCCCATTATCCGGGGCGTGGCCCTGAACCCGGCCACCGGAAAGGAACTGCCCCAGGCGGGCTTCGAGGGCATAGAAAAGGACTGCTACCAATCCCTGCTCCACGGGTCTTATGCCCAGGATGTGACCATCGTAGGCCCAGGCCTGATCGACGGCAACGGCCGGAACGGCGACTGGTGGCAGGGCTTTGAGAGCTTTCCCGCCGCCCGGCCCCGGGTCATTTTCCTCAACCGCTGCCGGGACGTGACCATCCACGGGGTCACTGTGGCCAACGGTCCCACCTGGCATGTGCATCCCTTCTTCTCGGAGAACGTGCGGGTGCTGGACTGCGCCGTGACCGCGCCCAAGGACAGCCCCAACACCGACGCGGTGAACCCGGAGAGCTGCAGCGGCGTGGAGATCATCGGCTGCCGCTTCTCGGTGGGCGACGACTGCATCGCCATAAAGTCCGGGAAGATCGAGATGGCCCGGAAATACAGATCCCCCGCGGACCGCCATGTGATCCGCAACTGCCTGATGGAATTCGGCCACGGCGCCGTGACCCTGGGCAGCGAACTGGCGGCGGGCATCGTGCGCCTGTCGGTGACGCAGTGCTATTTCAGAGCCACGGACCGGGGACTGCGGATCAAGTCCCGGCGGGGCCGGGGGAAGGACAGCGTCATCGACCAGGTGGTCTTTGACAACATCCGCATGGACGGGGTGCTGACCCCCATCGTCATCAATCTGTGGTATAACTGCTGCGACCCGGACCGGTATACGGAGTATGTTTGGAGCCGGGAGAAGTTGCCGGTGGACGAGCGAACGCCCCGCATGGGCCGGTTCTCGTTCCGCAACATGGACTGCACCGGCGCGGAGGTGGCCGCCTGCTACATCGACGGGCTTACCGAGAGCCCCATCGAAGAGGTGGACTTTGAGAATATCTCCGTGTCCTTTGCCCCCGACGCCCGGCCCGGCGTGCCGGCGATGCAGAACTTCGCCCAGGAGCGGTGCCGGCTGGGACTGTACTTGGACAACGTCCGGCGCATCCGGCTGAAGAACGTCACCGTCCGGGGCGCGATAGGCGAGGGCCTGATCGCGGAGCATTGCGGCCAGATCGAAAAGGACGGCTTTTCGGCGCTGTGAGGCCCGCCCATACCCGGCGCCGGAAGCGCCGGAAGGAAGGATCTGAGGTGGAATGATGGATTATTCAAAGATCGACGCCTATGTGCTCCAGCTGGTGGAGCAGTCCACCCCCGAGCGCACGGCGTGGAACATGGAGAAGATCCGGGAGGGAAAGAAGGCCTCCTGGAACTACATCGACGGATGCATGCTCACCGCGCTGATGGAGATGACCCGCATCACCGGCGACGAGCGCTATGCCGGATTCGCCGGGCAGGTGGCGGACCACTTCATCCAGCCGGACGGTTCTATCCGCACCTTTAAGCCCGAGGACCACAACCTGGACGACATCAACGAGGGCCGGGTGCTGTTCGCCCTGTATGAGCGCACCGGCGATGAGAAATACCGCCGGGCCGCCGATTGGCTGGCCGAGCGGGTGGCGGATCAGCCCCGCACGGCGGAGGGAAACTTCTGGCACAAGGCCATCTATCCCAACCAGGTGTGGCTGGACGGGCTGTATATGGCCCAGCCGTTCCGGGCGCTGTATGAGAAGCATTTTGGCGCCGGGGATTACTCCGACATCGTCCGGCAGATCCGCAATGTGCACGACAAGATGCGCGCGCCGGAGCAGGGCCTGTATTATCACGGCTATGACGCCTCCCGGAAGGCGTTCTGGGCCGACCCGGTCACCGGCTGCTCGAAGAATTTCTGGCTCCGGTCCCTGGGCTGGTTCGCCGTGGCGCTGGCCGACCTGGTGGAGATCCTCCCGGCGGGCGGAGAGCGGGACGAGCTGGCGGAGATCTTCCGGGATCTGATGCAGTCCGTGGACAAATACGCCGACCCGGAGACCGGCCTGTATTGGCAGGTGCCCGATCAGGGCGGCCGGGAGGGCAATTACCTGGAGACCAGCGGCAGCGCCATGATGGCCTATGCCATGCTCAAAGGCGGACGCTTGGGCTTTTTGGGCAGCGAATATGCCGCCAAAGGCCATAAGACCTTCGACGGCATCGTGAACAAATACCTGACCTTCACGCCCGAGGGGCTGGATTTGGGCGGCATATGCCTGGTGGCGGGCCTGGGGCCGGAGAACAACCGGCGGCGGGACGGCTCCTACGCGTATTACATCTCAGAGCCTGTGGTGGCCAACGACGCCAAGGGGGTGGCCCCCTTCGTGCTGGCCTATACGGAGATCAAGCGGCTCAGAGCATAGTCTTCATGCTGTCGCTGTCGGTGACGCGCACCTCCTCGCCGGGCATATATTCCCGGGGGGACACGCCGTATTTCTTGCGGAACTGCCGGGAGAAATACAGCGGATCGCTGAAGCCGCACAGCCGGGCGGTTTCCGAGATGTTCCCCTTGCCGTACATCACGGCCAGGATGCTGGCGGCGTTTTCCAGGCGGCGGTTTTTCAGATATTGCAGCGGGGTCATGCCCGTTTCCCGCTTGAACAGCCTCGTCAGATACTCCGTGCTGAAGGGCAGGGCGGCCAGGTAGGCGTGCAGGTCATAATTGCAGTCCTGGAAATGCTGGAGGATGTGGTTTTCGATCTGCAGGACCACGTCGCTGCGCAGCTCCGCCGGCTGGGAGGTCTTCAAAAAGGCGGCGATGAGCTGGCCGTAAAGGGGCAGCAGAAATTCGCCGGGCTCCGACCCGCTGGAGTAATAGTAAAAGGCCGCGCTGAAGGCGCTGCGCAAAAAACCGTTCTGGTCCGCCGGGACGATCAGCGGCTCTGTCAGAGCCAGCGGCGCATCGGACAGATTGATGTGCAGATTGGTGAACCCTTTGGAGCTCTTGTTGGAATGGGGCAGATAGGGAGGGATGACAGCGACGTCGTTTTCCGAGTAGGTCAACGTCCTGTCGTCAAAGATGAGTTGGCCGTTGCCGCTGGTGCAGTATATCAGCTCCCAACTGGTGTGCATATGCCGGGAGACCCCGGTCATCAGCGGATGCTTGCCGGCGTAAATGATCTTGTACAACGGGCTTCACGCTCCTTTTCGGTTGTGCAGATTTATTCTATTTTATCAAATCCTGTCGGTTTTGTCCATATGGATAATTTACGATAGACCATCCCCGAGGCGCTTGATCCCTGGAAAAATCATGTGTAAGGAGACAAAGATTATGTCGTACTTGACCCTGAAAGACATCAATAAGATCTATCCCAATGGCTATCATGCGGTCCATAACTTCAATATGGAGATCGAAAAAGGTGAGTTCATCGTCTTTGTCGGGCCGTCTGGCTGCGGAAAGTCCACGACGCTTCGCATGATCGCGGGCCTGGAGGAGATCTCCAACGGCGAGTTTCTGATCAACGGCAAACGGGCCAACGAGATGGGCCCCCGGGAGCGGGAGATCGCCATGGTGTTCCAGAGCTATGCTCTGTATCCCCAGATGACGGTGTTCGACAACATTGCCTTCGGCCTGACCCTCCAGGGCGTGGATGAAGACGTGATCGAGGAGAAGGTAAAGAATACGGCCCGCATCCTGGGCCTGACGGATTATCTGGACCGGCTGCCCCGGGCCCTGTCCGGCGGCCAGCGCCAGCGTGTGGCCATCGGCCGCGCCATCATCCGGAAGGTGGGCGTGTTCCTGATGGACGAGCCGCTCAGCAACCTGGACGCCAAGCAGCGCGTGACCATGCGCTCTGAGATCGCCCAGATCCACCGGGAGACCGGCGCCACCACCATCTACGTCACCCATGACCAGACCGAGGCCATGACCCTGGCCGACCGGATCGTGGTGATGAAGGAGGGCTATGTCCAGCAGATCGGCACGCCCTATGAGCTGTACTTCAAGCCCGCCAACGTGTTTGTGGCCGGCTTCATCGGCGAGCCGCCCATGAACTTCGTCCGGGGCACGGTGACGAACGGCCATGTCGCCTTTGGCGACAACCAGCTGGACATCTCCAAGAAGCTGGGGGCCAAGGCCGCCCAGTACGAGGGGAAGAACATCGTCTTTGGCTTCCGCCCCGAATCCATCGTGCTGGGCGCCGTGGAGGGCGCGTACCAGATCAGCGCCACCGTGGAGCTGACGGAGATGCTGGGCGATAACACGAACATTTACATCACCGCCGGAGAGGACAAAGCCATCCTCAAGGTGGACCCCCACGATACCCCGGAGGTGGACGCGCCCGTCACCTTCTCCGTGCCCGTGGAGAACGTCTATATCTTTGACGGCGAGACAGAGCTCGTCATCGAATAAGGAGGCACATTTATGGACATCCGCTATTCCGCCAGCCCTAACGACGTAAAGCGCTATACCACCGAGGAGCTGCGCCGGGAATTTCTCATCACCGACCTGTATGTGCCGGATACGGTCCAGGCCACCTACTCCCATGTGGACCGGATGGTGGTCATGGGCATCATGCCGGTGCATGAACAGGTGCCCATCGACAAGGGCATCGATATCTGGGCCAATTTCGGCACCAGCTACTTCTTCGAGCGCCGGGAGGCAGGGATATTCAACCTGGGCGGCAAGGGCTACATCCTGGTGGATGACGAGCGCTACGACCTGGGGTATGAGGATTGCCTGTACATCACCAAGGGCGCCAAGACCGTGATCTTCGGCAGCGAGGACGCTGCCGCGCCGGCCAAGTTTTACCTGGCCTCCACGCCGGCCCACACCGCCTATAAGACCACGTTCCTCTCCTTTGCCAACGCCAACCACCGTCCCTGCGGCGAGGCGGAGAACGCCAACAAGCGGGTCATCAACCAGTTCATCCACCCGGACGTGCTCCAGACCTGCCAGCTGTCCATGGGCCTGACCCAGCTGGCCCCCGGCAGCGTGTGGAACACCATGCCCAGCCATACCCATGAGCGCCGGATGGAGGTATACACCTATTTTGAGATCCCCGAGGACCATGTGGTCATGCACTTTATGGGCCAGCCCCAGGAGACCCGCCATCTGGTCATGCAGAACTTTGACGCCGTCATCAGCCCCTCCTGGTCCATCCACAGCGGCTGCGGCACGTCCAACTATACTTTCATCTGGGCCATGGGCGGAGAGAACCTGGCCTTTGACGACATGGACACTCTGAAGTCCACCCAGCTGCGATAAGCAAAAGGAGAACACGATGGATATTGCGAAGAAATTTTCCCTGGAGGGCAAGGTGGCCTTGGTGACCGGCGCGGCCTATGGCATCGGCTTTGCCATCGCCGAGGCGCTGGCAGGCGCCGGGGCGAAGATCGTCTTCAACTGCCGCAGCCAGAAAAATCTGGACCAGGCGCTGAAGGACTATGCGGCCAAGGGCATCGACGCCCACGGCTATATCGCCGACGTCACCGACGAGGCGCAGGTGGCCGGCCTGGTGGAGAAGATCGAGGCGGATTTGGGCGGCGTGGATATCCTGGTGAACAACGCCGGCATCATCAAGCGCATCCCCATGCTGGAGATGAGCGCCGAGGAGTTCCGCCAGGTGGTGGATATCGACCTGACGGGCCCGTTTATCTGCGCCAAGGCCGTAATCCCCGGCATGATCAAGAAGGGCCACGGAAAGATCATCAACATCTGCTCCATGATGAGCGAGCTGGGCCGGGAAACGGTTTCCGCCTATGCCGCCGCCAAGGGCGGGCTGAAGATGCTGACGAGGAACATCTGCTCCGAGTATGGCGAGGCCAACATCCAGTGCAACGGCATCGGCCCCGGCTATATCGCCACCCCGCAGACCGAGCCTCTGCGCCAGCGCCAGCCGGACGGCAGCCGCCATCCCTTCGATCAGTTCATCATCGCCAAGACCCCGGCCGGACGCTGGGGCACGGCGGAGGATCTGATGGGGCCGGCCGTGTTCCTGGCCTCGGAGGCGTCCGACTTTGTCAACGGCCACATCCTGTATGTGGACGGCGGCATCCTGGCCTATATCGGCAAGCAGCCCTGATGCAGACTGTCGCCTTTGCGGCCCTTGACGGCCAGGTGAAAGGCTATATCCAGGAGGACTATCCCACCCTGGCGGCCCACAAGGTCCGCCCGGCGCTGGTCATCTGCCCGGGGGGCGCTTATCGCTGGTGCTCCCCCCGGGAAGAGGACCCGGTGGCCCTCCCGTTCCTCAGCAGCGGATACCAGGTTTTCATATTGGAATACTCCTGCGCCGAGAGGGCGGGGGACTACAGACCGCTGGGCGAGCTGGCGGAGACGGTGCGCCGTCTGCGGGAAAACTGTGAGCAATGGCATATCGATCCGCACAGGATCGCCGTGATGGGGTTTTCCGCAGGCGGCCATTTGGCTGCCAGCCTGGGGGCGCTGTGGAACGATCCGGCGCTGGCCCTGCCGGAGGGGTGCCGGCCCGACGCGCTGGTGCTGTGCTATCCGGTGATCAGCACGGGAGAATATGCCCACGAGGAGTCTGTCCGGTGGGTTTCCGGCGGAGATGAGCGGGTGCGGGAGAAGCTGCACCTGCCCGACCGGGTGAGCGGGGACTTTCCGCCCACGTTCCTGTGGCACGGGGGAGAGGATGAGAGCGTCCCCCCGGAGAACAGCCTGATGCTGGCCGCGGCTCTGCGGCGGCATAAGGTGCCGTTGGAGTTCCATCTGTTCGGCTCCGGGGCCCACGGCATCTCCACCTGTACCCGGGAGGTGGAAACGCCGGACGCGGTCTGCCGGGCGTGGCTGCCGCTGTGCCAGACCTGGCTGGGCCGGCAGTTCGGCTTTGAGCCGTGAGAAGCGGCCGGCTTGGCCGGGAAAAAGGAGGAAACGCTATGCAGTTAGGGATCCGTTTGCACGACGTGAATGCCGCGCTGGGCCCGGAGTGCCGGAGCATGGACGCCCGGGCGGCGAAGGCCCGGGAGGAGGGATTCTCCTGCGTCCATCTGGCCTTCGCCAAGGTCATCCAGGGCGTCACCTTTGACGACTGCGCCCTGACCGAGGGGCTGGGGATGTACGCCAGGCGGGTGTTCGCCGGCCAGGGCCTGGACGTGGCGGTGCTGGGGTGCTATCTGAACCTGGCCCACCCGGACCCGGCGAAGCTGGCCCAGATCCAGAGCCGGTACTACGGCCATCTGCGGGTGGCGTCCGTCATGGGCGCCGGCGTGGTGGGCACCGAGACCGGCGCGCCCAACGAGGAGTACAAACTGGACGCCAATACCCATACGCCCCAGGCGCTGGACATGTTCCTGCGGGGCCTGGAGCCGGTGGTGGCGGAGGCGGAGCGCCGGGGCGTGACCATGGCCATCGAGCCGGTGTGGAACCATATCGTCTATGACGCGGATCGGGCGGCGCAGGTGCTGAAGAGCATCGGCAGCTGGAACCTGCGGATCATTCTGGACCCGGTGAACCTGCTGTACGCCGGGAACGCGGACGACGCCGACGCCGTTATCGCCGGGGCCATCGACAAGCTGGGCGAGCATGTGGCGGTGGTCCATCTGAAGGACTTTGTCCGGGAGGGCGGGGCCCTGAAGAGCGTGGCCGCCGGGACCGGCGAGATGCGCTATGAGCGCATCCTCCGGTTTATGAAAGAGCGCAAGCCCTTTATCCAGGCCACCCTGGAGAACACCACCAACGACAACGCGGTGGAGGCCAGGACTTTTTTGCAGGAGCAGTACGATAAACTATAAATTATCTCCCGCGAGAGCGGGGGAATGAATAAGGAGGAACCATTATGAACGAGATGTGTGAGGCCATTTCCAAGATCGGCGTGGTGCCTGTGATCAAGCTGAATCATCCTGAGCGGGACGCGGCTCCTCTGGCCCGGGCCCTGTGCGCCGGAGGCGTGCCGGTGGCGGAGGTCACCTTCCGGGCGGCGGGCGCGGCCAAGGCCATCGCCATTATGAAGGCTGAATGCCCGGATATGATCGTCGGGGCCGGCACCGTGCTCACCCCGGAGCAGGTGGACGAGGCTCTGGCGGCGGGCGCCCAGTTTATCGTCACCCCCGGTATGGACCCGGATCTGGTCCGGTACTGCCAGATCAAAGACGTCACCGTCTTCCCCGGCTGCACTACGCCCACCGATTACCATTCCGCCTTCAAACTGGGGCTGGAGGTGCTGAAATTCTTCCCGGCGGAGCAGTCCGGGGGCCTGGCCAAGATCAAGGCCATGAGCGCGCCCTTCCCCATGTTCAAGGTCATGCCCACCGGGGGCGTCAGCCTGAAGAACCTGAAGGACTATGTGTCCTCTCCGCTGATCGCCGCCTGCGGCGGGTCCTATATGGTCACGGCGGACCTGATCGACAACAACAAGTGGGATGAGATCACGGAGCTGTGCAAGAAATCTGTCGAGATCGTAAAGGAGGCCCGCAATGGCTAAGATCGTAACGTTCGGCGAGCTGATGATCCGGCTGCAGCCCTACAACTATGAACGGTTCGTCCAGGCCGATCACCTGGAGTTCACCTTTGGCGGCGGGGAGGCCAACGTGGCCGTGAGTCTGGCCAACTATGGCCAGGACGCGGTGTATGTCACCAAGCTGCCCGCCCACGCCATTGGCCAGGCGGCGGTCAATTCCCTTCGCCGCTACGGCGTGGACACCTCCAAGATCACTCGGGGCGGCGACCGTGTAGGCATCTATTTCAACGAGAAGGGCGCCTCCCAGCGGGGCAGCGTCTGCATCTACGACCGGGCCCACTCCGCCATCCAGGAGGCCACCACCGCCGACTTTGACTGGGACGACATCTTCCAGGGCGTGGACTGGTTCCACTTCACCGGCATCACCCCGGCCCTGGGCCCCAACGTGGTGGACATCTGCCGCCAGGCCTGCAAGGCCGCCAAGGCCAAGGGCATCAAGATCAGCTGCGACCTCAACTACCGGGGCAAGCTGTGGACCCGGGAGCAGGCCCGGGCTGCCATGACGGAGCTGTGCCAGTACGTGGACGTGTGTATCTCCAACGAGGAGGACGCCAAGGACGTGTTCGGCATCGAGGCGGAGGCCACCGACATCTACGCCGGCGAGATCAACCGGGAGGGCTACAAGTCCGTGGCCAAGCAGCTGGCGGACAAGTTCGGGTTTGAAAAGGTGGCCATCACCCTGCGGGAGAGCCACTCCGCCTTTGACAACGGCTGGAGCGCCATGCTCTATGACGTGGCCAGCGGCGAGTACGCCTTCAGCAAGAAATACGACCTGCACATCATCGACCGCGTTGGCGGCGGCGACAGCTTCGGCGGCGGCCTCATCTATGCCCTGCTGAACGGCTACACCACCCAGGGCGCGGTGGAATTCGCCGTGGCGGCCTCCGCCCTGAAGCACTCCATCGAGGGCGACTACAACATGGTCACCGTATCCGAAGTGGAAAAGCTGGCCGGCGGCGACGGCTCCGGCCGCATCCAGCGATAAGGAGGAAGCGATGAAGCCTTTCATGGATAAGGATTTCCTGCTGGAAACAGAAACGGCGAAGCATCTGTTCCACGACTATGCCGAAGCGCTGCCCCTGGTGGACTATCACTGCCATATCCCACCGCAGGAGATCTATGAGGACCGCCGGTTCGAGGATCTGACCCAGGTGTGGCTGGGCGGGGAGAACCCGGACGGCACTTTCTTTGGCGACCACTATAAGTGGCGCCTGATGCGCTCCAACGGCGTCAGCGAGGAATACATCACCGGCCATAAGCCGGGCAAGGAGCGGCTGGAGAAGTTCGCCCAGACCCTGGAAATGGCCATCGGCAACCCCATGTACCACTGGTGTAACCTGGAGCTGCGGAAGTTCTTCGGCTACGACGGGTACCTGAACCCCTCTACCGTGGACCAGGTCTGGGACCTGACGAAGGATAAGCTGCAAAATGACCCGAAAATGACGGTCCGGGGCCTGATCGAGCAGTCCAACGTGGCCTTCATCGGCACCACCGACGATCCTATCGACACGCTGGAGTGGCACGAGAAGATCGCCGCCGATCCTGCCATCCGTTTCAAGGTCTGCCCCTCTTTCCGGCCCGACAAGGCCATCAACATCAACAAGCCCGGCTTCGCCGAATACATCGGCAAGCTGGCCGCCAGCGTGGGCAAGGACAGCCTTTCCTCCGCCGCGGACGTGTGCGGGGCGCTGACCGAGCGACTGGAGTTTTTCAAAAAGTTGGGCTGCCGGGCCAGCGACCATGGCTTGGATTACATCCCCTTCCGTCCCGTGAGCCAGGCGGAGGCCGACGCGGCCTTTGCCAAGGCCATGGCGGGGGAGGAGGTCACTCTGGCCGAGGCCGAGGGCTACCAGACCTATATCCTGATGCACCTGGGCCGGGAGTATCACCGGCTGAACATCGTCATGCAGCTGCACTACTCCTGCCTGCGGAACATGAACCAGCGGATGTATGCCAAGATGGGGCCGGATACCGGCTTTGATATGATCGCCCAGAACACCTGCGGCGGCGATATCGCCCAGCTGCTGTCCGCCCTGGACATGGAGGGCGCCTGCCCCAAGACGATCCTCTATTCTCTGAACCCCGCCGACAACGAGCAGCTGGACACGCTTCTGGGCTGCTTCCAGTCCGACGAGATCCCCGGAAAGATCCAGCACGGCTCCGCCTGGTGGTTCAACGACACCAAGAGCGGCATGGAGGAGCAGATGCGGTCTCTGGCCAACCTGGGCCTGCTGGGCAACTTCGTGGGCATGCTCACCGACTCCCGCTCCTTCCTCAGCTATGCCCGCCACGATTATTTCCGCCGGATCCTGTGCAACCTGATCGGCAAATGGGTGGAGAGCGGAGAGTATCCCGCCGATGAGGGGGCCCTGAAGAGGATCGTGGAGGGCGTCTGCTACACCAACGCCGCCCGGTATTTTGATCTGTAAATCTTGACAAGGAGAGCTATCATGGAAAAACTCTGCTATAAGACGCTGGCCGACCAGGGCTATGACGGGTATCTTTTGAAGGACGCTCCCGAGCGGGTCCTCCAGTTCGGCGAGGGCAACTTCCTGCGGGCCTTTGTGGATTACTTCATCGACGAGATGAACGAGAAGGCCGGCTTTAACAGCAAGGTAGTGCTCACGCAGCCCATCGCCCCGGGCCTGGCCCCCATGATCAACGACCAGGAAGGGCTCTATACCCTGTTCCTGCGTGGTCGGGAGGACGGCCAGCAGGTCAACCGCAAGCGGGTCATCTCCTGTGTGAGCCGATGCATCAATCCCTATGAGGACTTCCAGGCCCTCATGGACTGCGCCAAGAACCCGGACCTTCGGTTCCTGGTGTCCAACACCACCGAGGCGGGCATCGTTTTCGACCCGGCCTGCAAATTTGAGGACAAGCCAGCCGCCAGCTTCCCCGGCAAGCTGACCCAGTTCCTCTATGCCCGCCATCAGCTGGGCCTGCCCGGATTCATCATCCTGAGCTGCGAGCTGATCGACCACAACGGCGACGAGCTGAAAAAATGCGTGGGCCAGTACATCGACCTGTGGGGTCTGGGGGAAGAGTTCAAGACCTGGGCCATGGGGGAGAACCTGTTCTGCTCCACGCTGGTGGACCGGATCGTCACCGGCTATCCCCGGGCGGAGGCCGAGGCCATCTGCCAGCAGCTGGGCTATCAGGACAACCTCATCGATACCGGCGAGGTGTTCGGCTTCTGGGTCATCGAGGGACCTCAGTCCATCAAGGACGAATTCCCCTTTGAGAAGGCCGGCCTGCCCATCATCGTGGTGGACGATCACACTCCCTATAAGCAGCGGAAAGTCCGCATCCTGAACGGCGCCCACACCTCTATGGTCCTGGGGGCGTATCTGGCCGGGCAGAACATCGTCCGCAGCTGCATGGAGGATGAGGTCATCCATGGCTTTATGAACAAGGCCATCTATGACGAGATCATCCCCACCCTGGACCTGCCCAAGGAGGACCTGACCGAGTTCGCCGCCGCGGTGAGCCAGCGGTTCAACAACCCCTACATCGACCACGCTCTGCTGGATATCTCCCTGAACTCCACCGCCAAGTGGAAGGCCCGGGTCATGCCCAGCCTGACGGAGTATGTCAAGCGGATGGGCAAGCTGCCCGCCTGCATCACCTTCTCCTTTGCCGCCTATATCGCGTTCTACCACACCGGCCGGGAGAAGGGAGAGCACTGCCTCACCGGCGTGCGGGGCGGCGATACCTTTGCCATCAAGGACGACCAGTGGGTGCTGGACTTCTACTATGACCACAAGGACGACAGCCTGGCGGATCTGGCCCACGCCGTGGTGACCAACGAGCGGATGTGGGGAAAGACCCTGGAGGAGCTGCCCGGGTTTGAGGCCGCTGTGGCGGCGGCGCTGGAGCGCATCCAGGCTGTGGGCATGTACGAGGCCATGAAGGAGGTCCAGGGATGAGGCTGATCCGCATCCATCCTGCGGACAACGTGGCGGTGGCTCTGGAGGATATTGCCGCGGGGGAGACCCTGGCGGTTTCCGAGGGCGTTGCCGTCACCGCCGCCGAGGACGTGAAGCGGGGCCATAAACTGGCTCTGACGGCCATCCCGGCGGAGGGGCAGATCGTGAAATACGGCTGCGTCATCGGCCTGGCCAAGCAGGACATCGCCCCGGGCCAGTGGGTCCATACCCACAATGTGCGCACGGGCCTTTCCGAGGGCGGGGAGTATGTGTACGACCACGTGACCCTGCCCATGCCGCCCGCTTCGGCGTATACCTTCAAAGGCTACCGCCGGCCCGACGGACGGGCCGCGGTGCGCAACGAGCTTTGGATCATCCCCACGGTGGGCTGCGTCAACTCCGTGGCCCAGCGCCTGGTGCAGCAAAACCAGCATCTGGTGACCGGGTCGGTGGAGGGACTGTACACCTTCCCCCATCCCTTCGGATGCAGCCAGATGGGGGACGACCACGCCCAGACCCGCAAGCTGCTGGCCGCCCTCACCCGCCATCCCAACGCGGGGGGCGTGCTGGTGCTGGGTCTGGGGTGCGAGAACCTGACCATGGACCAGTTCAAAGCGGAGCTGGGCTCCTGGGACGACGAGAGGGTAAAATTCCTCATCTGCCAGGAGGCGGAGGACGAACTGGCCGCGGGCAGCGCCCTGCTGGCGGAGCTGGCGGCGTATGCCGGCCGGTTCCAGCGGGAGGATATCCCCGCTTCGGAGCTGGTGGTGGGCATGAAGTGCGGCGGGTCCGACGGCCTGAGCGGTATCACCGCCAACCCGGCCGTGGGCCGGTTTTCCGACCTGCTGATCGCCGCCGGCGGCTCCACGGTGCTCACCGAGGTGCCGGAGATGTTCGGCGCGGAGAGCATCCTGTTCAACCGCTGCCAGAACGAGGAGGTATTCCGCAAGGCGGTGGCCATGGTGGAGGACTTCAAGCGCTATTTCGTCAGCCACGGCCAGGTGGTCTATGAAAATCCCAGCCCCGGCAACAAGGCCGGCGGCATCACCACCCTGGAGGACAAATCCTGCGGCTGCGTCCAGAAGGGAGGCAGCGCCCAGGTGGTGGACGTGCTGGGCTACGGAGAGGCGGTCACGAAGAAGGGACTGAATCTTCTCAGCGGCCCGGGAAACGACCTGGTCAGCGCCACGGCCCTCACCGCCGCGGGCGCCCACATCATCCTGTTCACCACCGGCCGGGGCACGCCCTTCGGCGCGCCGGCTCCCACGGTGAAGATATCCACCAACACGGCCCTGTACGAGAAAAAGGGCGGGTGGATCGACTTCAACGCCGGTACGGCCGCCCAGGGGGAGGATCTGGACGACACGGGCAGGCGGCTTTTGGAGTACGTGCTGGCGGTGGCCGGCGGCGAGCGCACAAAGGCCGAGCTGCGCGGCGCCCGGGAGATCTCCATCTTCAAAGACGGCGTGGTGCTGTAACGGCCGAAGACCAATGAAAAAACACCCCGCAGGACCTCACGTCCTGCGGGGTGCTTTCTATATGCGCTTGCTCCGGCCCGAAAAGGCGGGCATGCGAGGATGTTACGCCTGGGGCAGGCCGTTCGGCTCCAAGTCCAGCATCCCCAGGAACTGAGCCACCGCCCGCCGGTACCCCTCCGGGTCGGCGATGTAGCTGAGGCCATGGCCGGCGCCGGGAAAGGTGACCCGCATTTTCCGGGCCGGGCAGGCGTCAAATATCTCCCGGCTCATGTCGCAGGGGACGAACCGGTCGTCCTCCCCATGGATGATGAGGATGGGGATCCGGGCCTTTTTTATCTCCCGGGCGGCGGTGGTCTCCGCCAGGTCAAAGCCGCCGAACAGCCTGGCGCCCAGCCGGATCAGAGGGTAGACCAGCTTCGGGGGCAGATGCGCGTCCCCGCAGACCTTTTTGATTATGTCAACCGGAGAGGAATAGGGGGAATCGGCGATGACGCCCCGCACCTGCTCCGGCAGGTCCAGTCCCGCCGCCATAAGCACGGTGGTGGCGCCCATGGATACGCCGGCCAGGGTGATGGGCACGCCGGGAAAGCGCTCCGCGGCGTACCGGCACCAGGCCAGGCAGTCGAACCGCTCCCGCAGGCCGAAGGTGATGGTCCGGCCGCCGCTCTTGCCGTGGGCCCGCTGGTCCACCAGAAGCGTGTTCATCCCTCTCTGCCGGGCCAGCTTGTCGCCGCCGCAGAAATCCCGGATGGCGCTGCCCCGCCAGCCGTGAAACTCGATCTGTACAGGCGCGCCGTCGGCCACATGGTAATACCGGGCGGCGAGGGGCGTGCCGTCGAAAGCGGTGATGCGCACCGGCTGACAGGGGATGACTTCCAGCTCCCGGATCAGGGCCTCCATTTTGGGCCGGTCGGTCTGGTACTGCTCTCCGGAGGGGATGTCATAGATATCCTCCCGGTGGGGCAGAGGGTTGTAAAACGGTATCCGGTAACAGATATAGATCATCCCCAGGCACAGCGCCGCTGCGCCGGCGATCCAAGCGATCCAGACCATGGCCAGTCCCTCCTGTCGACGTATTTCCAGGGGAATTATAGCGGCTTTTCCCGGGCATGTCAATCGGGCTTGCCATTGGAAGAGGGAAGTGCTAGTATAATAAAAAGGGGGTGGACCCGTGGAGGGGGAAAGAGGTGCGCTGGAGCGGTTCCGGGAGGCCATGCGCATCGGCGGAACGGAAGCGGACGACGCGCTGTGGGACGCTTTGATCGCCATGCAGGGGGAAACTTTTTTCACGGCCAAGGGCCTGGCCTTCACGTATTTGATCCGCCAGCGGCGCTCCGGAGATCCGGGCGGGGAGCTGTTCATCAGCCGCAAGGAAAAGAGCATCACCCAGAGCACCGTATTCATGGCCTTCCACCGGGCCATGGAACTGGGCGGCGATGTGGTGGGACCGAAGAAGCTGGGCACTTTTGGGGCCAGCTATCTTTATCCGCTGTTCATCCGGCTGGGAGTCATCCGCCGGGAGGAGCCGGCACAGGCCAGTCTTTTTTGACAGAAGCCTGCCGGGGCTGCGCCCCGGCAGGCTTCTGTCAAAAGCTGTCGACCAGCAGCGCCCGGGCTTCCCGGGCGTGGCGGCGCTCCTCCTCGGCGAAGGCGGAGAACAGCGGTCTTATCTCGTCGGGCGCCCGTTCCGCCTCCCGGCTGTAGCGGCCGGCCCGGTCCCGGGCCTGGAGATACACCGTCCGCAGAGAGGCCAGCTTCCCGGCGATGCCGCGGCAGTCCTGGTTGCCCCCGGCGGGCGCCCCGGCGACGATGTAATGCTCCGCCCGCAGCCGCTTCAGGTGCCGCCGGGCGTCTGCGGCCTGGCGCATCAGGACGGTCCGGCCCTCTCCGGTGAACAGCCGGGCCAGGGCGGCGGTATGGGCCGCGGCGCAGGTCTCGTCGTGGATGAACCCCAGCAGAACGTCCTCCAGAGAGGCCGTTTCCTGCCGGGCCTCCGGGGGCGTGGCCGGGCAGGTGACCCGCTGCCAGACGGCGTCGAAATTGTCCAAACTTTCCTTGAGCATCTGTTCCATAGCAAAATCCTCCCGGCCATCTTATGCGTGGCTGGGAGGATCTGTTTCATTGCCAGGCGTGGGTGCGGATGTATTGGAAAATGACCTCGTAGGCCTCCGCGGTCACGTGGTAGCCGTCCCAGGGGGAATAGGCCGGGACCAGACCGCCGGAGCTGTCTACCAGCGCCTCATAGGTGTTCAAAAACCGGACGCCGGTCTCTTCCGCCACATCCCGGATCCACTGGTTGCCGGCGACCACCCCGCTGTTGGTGATGCCCTCGGGGACCAGGCTCTCCACCACAGGGAAGATGGACTGGCAGATGATCTTGGTGTCGGGGCTGTTGTCCTGGATGGTGTGGATCAGATCCCGGTAATACTGCTTGAATTGGGGCTCATCCAAGGTGGCGATGCCGTTGAGGCCCAGGGTGATGACCAGGTACTCCGGCTGGCAGGCCGCCGCGGTGTCCGCGATGGAGAGCTCCCGGGGGTTGTCCGGATCGTCCTTGGGATAATAGTTGATGAGCACGGAGGGACAGCTGAACAGGGCCAGCGTCCCCACCTCCGGCACCCAGATCTGGGTGAAGGGCAAAAAGTGGTTGCTCCCCATTTGATAGGTGATGCTGTCGCCCAAAAAGCACATCCTGTCGATGTATTCCTGGCCGGCGTCCGCCGTTTCGCCCAGCTCCACCGGCGGAGCGGTGGGCTCCGGCGAGGGTTCGGCGGTGGGGGCGGAGGTCGGCGGGGGAGAGGACGTATCGGCGCTGCCGGCGGAGGGCTCGTCCCGGCCGAATAAGAGGTACACCGATAAAACGCAGGCGGCGCACAGCAGCACGCACAGCACCGCTTTTATCGGGACGTTTGTCTGTTTTCTGCGGGGGGCTGGAGGCAAGGGGGCACTTCCTTTCCGGTCGGTCATTGCCAGGCGTGGGTGCGGATGAACTGCAGGACGGCGTTGAGGCCGTCGGTATCCAGATGGATGCCCATGCCGTCGCCATTGTCATAGTCCGAGCGCAGATTGCCTGTTTCGTCCATGAGTATGTCGTGGGAATAAAGGTACCGCACGCCCATCTGCTCCGCGATGTCCCGTATCCACCCGTTGGCGGCGACGACCTTCGCGTTGCTGATGCCCTCGGGGACCTGGCTGTCGTCCACGGGATAGATGGACTGGCAGATGATCTTGGTGTCGGGGCTGGCCTGCTGCAGGGCGGCCAGCATGTCCACGTAGTAGTCCCGGAACTCCTGTTCATTCAGCAGGGCGATGCCGTTGAGGCCCAGGGTGATGACCAGGATCTCCGGCTGACGCCGGGCCATACAGTCTTTCAGATATAGCAGCACGGGGCTGCCGGAGCCGCCGGGTTCATAGTAGGCGATGGTATCGATCTCCCAGTTGAACAGGCTCAGCGTGCCGATGGAGTCACACCAGACCTGGGAGAAGGGAAGCACGCCGTATCCGGCCAGCCAATAGGTGGTGCTGTCGCCCAGGAAGACGATCTTGTCGATGTATTCCTGGCCGGCGTCCTCCGTTTCGCCCAGCTCCACCGGTATGGGCGTGGGCTCCGGCGAGGGCTCGGCGGTGGGAACGGCGGTGGGCGCGGGAGAGGGCGTGACGCTGTCGGCGGAGGACTCCTCCCGGCCGAACAGAAAATATACCGATAAAACGCAGGCGGCGCACAGCAGCACGCACAGCACCGCTCTTATAGGGGCGTTGTTTGTCTGGTTCCTGCGGGGGACTGGAGGCAGAGGGGCCACTTCCTTTCCTGTTCGGTCACAGCCAGGCGTGGGTGCGGATGTATTGGAGGATGTACCGCAGGCCGTCGGGCATAAAGTGGATACCGTCGCCGGAGTTGTATTCTACGATCAGGTTGCCGGTGCTGTCCTTGAGCACCTCCTGGGTGTTCAGATACCGCACGCCGGTCTCCTGGACCAGGTCCTGTATCCACTGGTTGGCGGCGTCGATCCGGTCGTTTTTGATGCCGTCGGGGGTCAGGGAGTCGATGACCGGGTAGATGGACTGGCAGATGATCTTGGTGTCGGGGCTGTTGTCCTGGATGGAGATGATCAGATCCCGGTAATACTGCTTGAATTGGGTCTCATCCAGCCAGGCGACGCCGTTGATGCCCAACGTGATGACCAGGTATTCCGGCTTGCCGGTGGCGGCGCAGTCGGCGATGGAAAGGTTTTGGGGATTTTCCGTGGTGCCGGGAGCGAAGTATTCGATGGTCTCGATGGGGACGTTGAACAGCGACAGAGTGCCGCTGGAGGGCGTCCAGACCTGATAGTTGGGCAGCACGTCATAATAGCGCAGGCCATAGGTGGTGCTGTCGCCCAAAAATACCATCTTGTCGATGTATTCCTGGCCCGCGTCCTCGGTGGGGGCCAGGATATAGCTGACGGGCGGCTCGGTGGGCTCCGGAGAGGCGGTGGGCATGGAGGCTTCCTGTCCCTCCTGGGCGGGCTCCGTCTGTCCCTCCGCGGCGGGATCGGCGCCGGAGGCGGGCTCCGTCTGCCCCTCCGCAGTGACGGCCGACCCCGGGTCCCGGCGGCCGCCGGATACGGATGTATAGATCAGTACGCCCAGGCTCACTGCCACACAGACCAGCAGCGCCAGCGTCCAGAGCGTGTAAAATCCCTCGCGGGTCTTTCTGTTCATGTTATGCCTCCTTAGGGGTCGTCCAGCCAGGCGTGGGTGCGGATGAACTGCAAGACGGCGTTGAGGCCGTCGGTATCCAGATGGATGCCCATGCCGTCGCCGTTGTCATAGTCCGAGCGCAGATTGCCTGTTTCGTCCATGAGTATGTCGTGGGAATAGAGGTACCGCACGCCCATCTGCTCCGCGATGTCCCGTATCCACTCATTGGCGGCGACGACCTTCGCGTTGCTGATCCCGTTGGGGACCTGGCTGTCGTCCACGGGATAGATGGACTGGCAGATGATCTTGGTGTCGGGGCTGGCCTGCTGCAGGGCGGCCAGCATGTCCACGTAGTAGTCCCGGAACTCCTGTTCATTCAGCAGGGCGATGCCGTTGAGGCCCAGGGTGATGACCAGGATCTCCGGCTGACGCCGGGCCATACAGTCTTTCAGATATAGCAGCACGGGGCTGCCGGAGCCGCCGGGTTCATAGTAGGCGATGGTATCGATCTCCCAGTTGAACAGGCTCAGCGTGCCGATGGAGTCACACCAGACCTGGGAGAAGGGAAGCACGCCGTATCCGGCCAGCCAATAGGTGGTGCTGTCGCCCAGGAAGACGATCTTGTCGATGTATTCCTGGCCGGCGTCCTCCGTTTCGCCCAGCTCCACCGGTATGGGCGTGGGCTCCGGCGTAGGTTCCGGCGTGGGCTCGGCCGTGGGTTCCGGTGTGGGTTCCGCGGTGGGGACGGCAGTCGGCGGGGCGAAGGTGGGGGAGAGGGCCGCGGTGGGGGAAGACGCTTCCTCCGACGGGTCCTGTCCGGTATAGCGGCCTACGGTCCACAACAGCAGGCCCACTGCCAGCACGATCAGCACCGACAGCACGATGATGACTGCCTGGGGCAATTTGTTTGCGCCGTGACGATCCATGGATCTCTCCCTTTGAAAGCCAAGGGGAAGCAAACGCTTCCCCTTGGCGTATTTGGTTTGCAGGGTTTACTCGGCGGCCAGCGCCTTGGCCTCCTCGATGATCTTCTGCTGGACGTTCATGGGGGTCTCGTCATAGCGGATAAAGTCCAGAGTGAAGGAACCGCGGCCCTGGGTGATGGAGCGCAGGTCGATGGCGTAGGTGGTCATCTCCGCCATGGGCACCTCCGCCTCCACGACCTGCATGCCGTCGTGGGCGTTCATGCCCAGCACGGTGCCCCGCCGCTTGGAGGGGATGTCGGACATGATGTCGCCCAGGTTGGCGTCGGGCACGGTGACCTTCAAAAGGCCGATGGGCTCCATGATGACCGGGTTGGCGTTCACCAGCTCCTTATAGGCCAGGCCGGCGGCGGTCTTGAAGGCCATTTCGGAGGAGTCCACGGGGTGGAAATCGCCGTCGTACAGCACGGCCTTCAGATACACCATGGGATAGCCCGCCAGCACGCCCTTCAGGCAGCACTCCCGCAGGCCCTTCTCAACGGCGGGGAAGAAGTTCTTGGGCACGCTGCCGCCGAACACCTCCTCGGCGAAGATCATATCTTCCTGCTCGTCCTGGGGCTCGAAGCGGATCTTCACGTCGGCGAACTGGCCGTGACCGCCGGTCTGCTTCTTGTGGCG
>CANQUE010000004.1 GCA_947626905.1 uncultured Oscillospiraceae bacterium | reverse complement strand
CTTGCCCGCGTCCTTGGTGGCCTGGCGCTGGGAGTCGGTGAAGTAGGCGGGCACGGTGATGACCGCCTCGGTGACGGTGGTGCCCAGATACGCCTCCGCGTCCTTCTTCAGCTTGGCCAGCACCATGGCGCTGATCTCCTGGGGGGAGTAGCTCTTGCCGTCCACGGTGACCCGGTAGGCGGAGCCCATCTCCCGCTTGATGGAGCTGATGGTGCGGTCGGGGTTGGTGACGGCCTGGCGCTTGGCCACCTGGCCCACCATGCGCTCCCCGTCCTTGGAGAAGGCCACCACGGAGGGCGTGGTGCGCGCGCCCTCGGCGTTGGTGATGACGGCCGCCTCGCCGCCCTCCATGACGGCCACGCAGCTATTGGTAGTACCCAAGTCGATACCGATGATCTTTCCCATTATAATGTTCCTCCTGTATGCAAAATTCTCAGTTTGTTTGTTGATCTATATCACAGTCCCCTGGGGGACGGATCTGCGGTTCAGTTTGCCACCTGGACCTTGGCGAAGCGGATGACCTTGTCCCCCAGCTTGAAGCCCTTTTCCAGCTCCAGGACGATCTCGCCCTCGCCGTACTTTTCGTCCTCGATGTGCAGCAGCGCGTCGTGGAGCGCCGGGTCGAATTTTTTGCCCACGGTGGGGATCTCCGTCACGCCCAGCCCCGCCAAAATGTTCTTGAGCTGGGTGAAGATGCCCTCCACGCCCTTTTTCGTTTCCTCGTCGGTCTCGTGCTGGACGGCCCGGGCCAGGTTGTCGTAGATGGGCAGGAATTTCGTCACGGTGTCGGCCCGCACGTCGGAGTAGATGCTCTCCCGTTCCTTCATGCTGCGGCGGCGGTAGTTGTCGTATTCCGCCAGCATCCGCAGATATTTGTCGTTGGCCTCCGCCAGGGCGGCCTGGGCCTTTGCCAGAGCGTCCTCCTGGGGCGCCGGCTCTTCCTGGGGCGCGGCGGCCTCCTCTTCGGCGGCGGGAGCCTGGGCGGCCTCTTCCTCCGGAGCGGGGGTCTGCTTTTCGTCCTTCTTACTCATGGCGGTCACTCTCTTTCAATACCAGTTTGTTGTTCAGCCCCTCCGGGGCGTCCGGTCCGGCCAGCAGACGGCTCAGGCCGGCGGCGATATAGCTGAGCTTTGCCGCCACGCTGGAGTAATCCATGCGGGTGGGGCCCACCACGCCGATATAGCCCCGCATGCCGTCGCCGGTGTCGTAGGAGGCCATGACCACGCTGGAATCTTTCAGCTCCTCGGCCAGATTCTCCGGCCCGATGGTCACCCGCAGGCCGTCCCGCTCCATGCCCATGTGGGGCAGGTCGCTCACCAGCCGCCCGCCGTCGGAGATGAAGTTCATCAGGGCGTGGGCCTTGTCCGGGTCCCGGAATTCCGGCTGACTGAGCAGATGGGACGCGCCGGCCACCTGCATGGCGGCGGACTTCGCCCCGGCCAGACACTCCATGGTGAAGCTGGCCACCACCGCCACCAGGCCGTACGTGTCCCCGGCGGCCCGCTCCGTGGAGCGGATGAGCGAGTCGGTGATCTCCTCGTCCGTCACGCCGGTGAAGTTGGCGTTGAACAGGCTGGACAGGGTGGTGATCTGTTCCTGGTGGACGGAGAAGGGCAGGTGCACCAGCTTGTTTTTCACCGTGTTGTCCGTCAGCAGGACCACCACGATGAAGGTGTTGGCATCCACATAGATGAAATCGAACCGCTTTACCGCCGCCGGCGGCTTCATGGCCAGGGCATAGGCGGGATATTGGGTCAGGGAGCTGGTGAGCTGGCCTACCTCGTTCATCAGCTGTTCGATCTGCTCGTCCTTTTTCGCCAGCTTGTCGTTGATGGCGGCCGCCTCCGCCTCGGAGAGCTTCTGCCGCTGCATCAGCTCGTTGACGTACAGCCGGTAGCCCGCCGGAGAGGGGACCCGCCCGGCGCTGGTGTGGGGCTGTTCCAAAAGGCCCATGCCGGTCAGCTCGCTCATCTCGTTGCGGATGGTGGCGGAGGAGCAGCCGATCACGCCGGCCAGCGCCTTGGACCCCACCGGCTCCGCGGTGGCGATGTAGCTCTCTACCAGAGCGGTCAGTATTTTTTTCTTTCGATCACTCAGTTCCATTGGCCCCCCTGGCAAACCCAGGCAAACGCTGCTAGCACTCTTTTCCTTCGAGTGCTAATTTACCACGTCTTTTAGTCTGTGTCAAGGGGCTGGACGTTATTATTTGTAATTTGTTCATAATATATGGCGGGAAAAATGACCGCCGGGACGGCCTGTCCCGGCGGTCATTTCTCCATTTCGATGTAGACCTCTTCCGCGTCTGCCTGGGCCTTTTTCAGGATCTCGGCGGCGCATCCCATGTTTTGCCGCTCCAGCTGGTCCAGCGCGTCCGTGACGGCGTTGAACAGGAGCAGGTACATCTTTTTATAATCCGGCATAAGGTCACCTCCAAGGGTCGTTTGTTGTGGGGCCAGAAAAATAATACATCGAACGATGTATTTTGTAAACAACAAACGATGTATTAGTGCATAATATCGTCATCAGCAGACAAGGAGGGATGGCGTCTGTACTATCGGAGGATACGCGATCTGCGGGAAGACGCCGATCTCACCCAGGCGAAGCTGGCGGAGAAGCTGGGGATGCACAAGACCACATATACCAACTACGAGCAGGGGAAGCGGGAACCGCCCTTCTCCTTTATCATCCGGCTGGCGGATTTTTACGGCGTCAGCTGCGACTATATCGCCGAACGGGGCGGCAGGAAAAAGAAATAAGCCAGACCCACAGGCCAAGGAGCCTGCCGCCTTGCGGCAGGCTCCCTTTATTTTGGTCAGTTCAGGAAATCCCGGAGCTTTTTGGACCGGGAGGGGTGGCGCAGCTTCCGCAGGGCCTTGGCCTCGATCTGGCGGATGCGCTCCCGGGTGACGTTGAACTCCTTGCCCACCTCTTCCAGGGTGCGGGTGCGGCCGTCGATGATGCCGAAGCGCAGCTCCAGCACCTTCTTCTCCCGGGGGGTCAGGGTGTCCAGCACGTTCATCAGCTGCTCCTTCAGCAGGGTGAAGCTGGCGGCCTCGGAGGGCTCCGACGCCCCCTCGTCCTCGATGAAGTCCCCCAGGTGGGAGTCCTCCTCCTCGCCGATGGGGGTCTCCAGACTCACCGGCTCCTGGGCGATCTTCAGGATCTCCCGGACCTTGTCGGCGGGCAGATTCATCTCCTCGGCGATCTCCTCGGCGGTGGGATCGTGGCCCAGCTCCTGGAGAAGCTGCCGGGAGACCCGGATGACCTTGTTGATGGTCTCCACCATGTGCACCGGGATGCGGATGGTGCGGGCCTGGTCGGCGATGGCCCGGGTGATGGCCTGGCGGATCCACCAGGTGGCGTAGGTGGAGAACTTGTAGCCCTTGGTGTAATCGAACTTCTCCACCGCCTTGATGAGCCCCAGGTTGCCCTCCTGGATCAGGTCCAAAAACAGCATCCCCCGGCCCACGTACCGCTTGGCGATGGACACCACCAGCCGCAGGTTGGCCTCGGCCATGCGGCGCTTGGCCTCCTGGTCCCCTTCGGCCATGCGGGTGGCCAGGTCTACCTCCTCCTCGGGGGTGAGCAGGGGCACCTTGCCGATCTCCTTCAGATACATCCGCACCGGGTCGTCGGTGGAGAAGCTGTCGGCCATGGCGTCGGTGCTGGCGATCTCCTCCTCGGTGACCTCGACGATCTCCTCCAGCTCCTCCAGCTCGGGGAGCACGTCGTCCTCCAGGGGCGGCAGGAACTCCTCCCCGGCGGTGTCCACGCCCAGATCCTCCAGCTGGTCGTAGATGGCGTCCAGCTCCTCCTGGCTGAGGCCCAGGCTGTCCAGCACGTCGCTCAGCTCCTTGCTGGTGAGCTTGCCGGCCTTCTTGCCCTTTTCGATGAGCTCGGCGATTTTTTCTTCCTTCGACTTCTCGCCGGGCTTGGACTCGGAGGACGGCTCGGCCTTGGGGCTCTCGGCGGTCTGCTTTTTGGCGGATCTCTTCTTCTCCGGCTTATCCTCCGGGGCGGGGGCGGCCGCCGTCTCCTCCACGGGGAGCTCGGCCTCGTTCGCTCTCTTTTTCTCAGCCATATCTATGGACCATACCCTTTCGTTTGTTTCAGCTTTTCCGCATAACTCCGCAGGTCGTCGCCGGCGGAGGCTTTGTCTCTCTCGGTGCGTATCTTGTTTATGTAGTCGCCCATGGCCTGGTCGGCGGCGGACGCGGGGATCTCGTCGCGCTGGAGGATCTTTGCCAGCAGGGCCATCTCCTCCGGGGAAAACTGCTCCGCCAGCGCCGCCGTGGACACGCTCCGGCCCTGCCGGACCCGGGCGGCCACCGCGTCATAGAGCCGGCCCAGGGAGGGGGAGGTGAAGTCCGCCCCGGTGAGGGGGAGGGAACCGAACAGCTCCGGGAACCGGCACAAGAGGTTCAGCACGCCCTCCTCCGCCACGGCGCTGCGCACGTTCTCGAACCGCAGCTCCCGGGCCTGGGGCTGGGCGGCGCGGAGGGGGGAGGAATTGTCCCGGTCCAGCCGTTTTTTCGCCGCGGCGGCGTTCTGCCGCCGGACCCGGGCCACCTCGGCCAGGAAGGCCTCCTTGCTTACCCCCGCCTTCTCCGCCGCCCGGATGCCGTAGATCTCCCGCTCCACGCTGCCGGGGAAGGAGGCCACCAGCTTGGCCGCGGCCTTCAGATAGCCCACCCGCCCGTCGTCGGCGGTGAGATCGTACCCCTCCGCCAGCTGCTCCAGCCGGTACACCGCCTGGCTGTCGCTGCGCTCGATGAGGTTTTTGAAGGCGGTGGGCCCGTTTTGCTGGATGAACTCGTCCGGGTCCTTGGCCCCGGGGATCTTCAGGACCTTGATCTTCAGATCCAGGGGCTGGAGGATGCCGATGGCCCGCTGGGCGGCCTTCTGGCCGGCGGCGTCTGCGTCGTAGGCGATGACCACCTGCTGGGTGTAGCGGCTGATGAGCCGGGCCTGGTCCGGCGTCAGGGAGGTGCCCAGACTGGCCACGGCGCTGTCGAACCCCGCCTGATGGAGGCTGACCACGTCTATATTTCCCTCCGCGAGAAGAATATATCCGCTTTTGGACTTTTTAGCCAGATTCAGGGCGAAAAGGCTCCGGCTCTTGCTGTACACAAGCGTATCCGGGCTGTTCAGATACTTGGGCTCCCCGTCCGACAGGATGCGCCCGGAAAAACCTATGACGCTGCCCCGCACGTCGATGACGGGAAACATCAGCCGGCCGCGGAAATAGTCGTAAAGCCCGCCGGACTTGCCCACTCGGGCCAGCCCCGCGTCGATGAGCTCCTGGCGGGTGAAGCCCTTTTTCGTCATGGCGTCGGTGAGAGCCTGCCAGCTGTCCGGGGCATAGCCCAGGCCGAAGCGGGTGACCATGGGCACGATGCCCCGCTTTTCCGCGTAGGCCTGGCCGGGCGCGCCGCCGGGCTCCATGAGCCGGTCATGGAAAAACCGGGCCGCTTCCCGGTTCAGCTCCAGCATCCGGGCCCGCTTGCCCCGGTTGGGATCGTAGTCGTCCTGGGGCACCTCCATGCCCGCCCGCCGGGCCAGGAACTGGACCGCGTCCGGGAAGGAGAGATTCTCGATCTCCATGATGAAGTTGATGACGTTCCCGCCCTTGCCGCAGCCGAAGCAGTGATAGATCTGCCGGTCGGCGTTGACGGAGAAGGAGGGGGTCTTTTCCCCGTGGAAGGGACACAGGCCGAACCGATTGGAGCCGCTGCGCTTTGTCAGGGGCACATAGGCGCTGACCACGTCCACGATGTCGTTGCGCCGGTTCAGCTCCTCCAGAAACTCTTCTGAAAACGGCACCGGATGCCCACCTCCCCGCCTGGCAAAGTCTGCGCCCGGGGGCGCGAAAAAACAGGACCGTTTTCCGGGGACGGACGCCCCGGGAAAACACAGGAACGCTCACCGCACCGGCCAGCTGGCCGGGATGAACAGATCTTCAAAGGTATAGATGGCAAAGGAGTCGGTCATGCCGGAAACGTAGTCGGTGACGGCGGTCTGGACCCCGTCGGCCGCGGCAATGGCCTGAAATTCCGCCGGCAGCTTGTCCGGATGGCGCAGATAGTGCTCCATGATGGGGGCCAGGATGCCCTTGACCTTGGACTCCTCTCCCTTGGCGGTGGGGTTGTGGTATACCGCCGCGTACATAAACTCCTCAAAGGCGGCATAGGCGTCCTCCATGGCGGGGGACAGGCCGATGACGCCTCCGGCGCTGGCGGTGATGGCGTCGGTGACCATGGCGTTGATCCGCTGGGAATTGCGGGTCCCGATCCGCAGGCGGATGATCTCCGGCACGTCCTCCGGCCGGACGATCCCCGCCCGCTGGGCGTCGTCCAGATCGTGGTTCAGATAGGCGATGTGGTCCGCCAGACGCACCACGTCCGCCTCCGGGGTGTCCTTGGGCTGGCCGGTGGTGTGGTTCAAAATGCCCATCCGGGTCTCATGGCACAAATTCAGGCCCCGGCCCTCTTTTTCCAGCTTGTCCACCACCCGCAGGCTCTGCTCATAATGGCAGAAGGACCCGGTGATGTCCCGCAGCGCCCGCTCTCCGGCGTGGCCAAAAGGGGTGTGGCCCAGATCGTGGCCCAGGGAGATGGCCTCCGTCAGATCCTCGTTCAGCCCCAAAGCCCGGGCGATGGTCCGCCCGATGCGGGCCACCTCCAGGGTATGGGTCAGCCGGGTGCGGTAATGGTCCCCCTCCGGCCGGAGGAACACCTGGGTCTTGTGGCGCAGGCGGCGGAAGGCCTTGGAGTGGGTCACCCGGTCCACGTCCCGCTGGAAGCAGGTGCGCACGTCGTCCTCCGGCTCCGGCACGGGCCGGCCCCGGCTGGCGGACGACAGGGTCCCGTAGGGCCCGATGATGTGCTTTTCCTGCTCCTGACGTATCTCGCGGAAGGTAGACATGGCCGTTTGCCCCATATGTAAAAAAGGTATCGCAGAGGCTTCTGCAATACCTTATACGCCGCGCTCCGGCGGATTTCCTTTTTTGCGCGAAGAAAATTAAAAAATTTTATCCTGTCCGACTCTTTCAAATATCCGTTTACGGTCCGGTCACCGACGCTTTGCCGCCGGTGGCGTCGGCCAGGCGGCGGGCAAAAGGCTCCGCCCGGTCCGCCAGCAGCTCCACGGTCAAAAGCGCCCGCTCCGGGTCAGAGGCGTAGTCGCTCTCCAGCAGCGCGCCCTCATACTCCCGGACCAGCCGGTGCAGCCGGTCCAGATGCTCCCAGGGGCAGGCCAGGCGCAGCAGGGCCATGTCCGGGTCCGGCTCGGACCCGCCGTCCGCCACGGCCAGGGCCGCGGCCTTGGAATAGGCCCGCACCAGCCCGCCGCTGCCCAAGAGCGTGCCGCCGAAGTACCGGGTCACCACACACAGGGCCCCGTACAGGTCCGCCCCCTTCAATACCGCCGCCATGGGCCCGCCGGCGGTGCCGCCCGGCTCCCCGTCGTCGGACCAGCGGCAGCTGCCGTCCGGCAGCACCCAGGCCCAGCAGTGGTGCCGGGCGTCGGGATATTTTTTCTTTACCTGGGCCAGGCACTCTCTGGCCTGGTCCTCCCCGGAGATGGGGAACAGCTCTCCGATGAACCGGGAGCGCTTTTCCTCGTATGTCCCGGTCCCATACCCCGCGGGGCGCCTGCGCTCACTCATGGCCCGCCGCCTCGTAGGGCTCCAGTTCCCGGCGCAGGGCCGGCCGCACCACCGCCAGCACCTGGGCGCCCTGGTCGGTATACTGAAGGTCCAGGATGTTGGCCTCCCGGCGCAGCCGCTCCACCAGCCCGGTTTGGTCATAGGGGATGGCCAGCTCCATCCGCCGCAGCTCGCCGCTCAGCTTCCGGCCGATGGCGTACAGCAGCGTCCCCACGCCCTCCCCGGTCCGGGCGCAGACGCATACCTCGTCCTCTCCGGCCGGGAGGCGGCCGAAGTAGGCGTCGCATTTGTTGTATACCTTCAGACAGGGGGTCTTGCCCGCGCCCAAGCGGACGATCAGCTCCTCCACCACCTGGACCTGGGTGGGCCAGTCCGGGTCGGAGATGTCGATGACGTGCAGCAGCAGATCCGCGTAGGCCAGCTCCTCCAGCGTGGCCTTGAACGCGTCCACCAGCTCCGTGGGCAGCTTGCGGATAAAACCCACCGTATCGGACAGGAGGGCCTGGCCCCCCTCCGCCAGATCCAGCCGCCGGGTGGTGGTGTCCAGGGTGTCGAACAGCCGGTCGCCGGTATGGATGCTGTCCCCGGTGAGGGTGTTGAGAAGGGTGGATTTGCCCGCGTTGGTATAGCCCACCAGGGCCACCACGGGCACGGCGTTGCGCTCCCGCTGCCGCCGCTGGGTGCCGCGGACCCGCCGCACCTGCTCCAGCTCCTGGGCCAGCTTCTGGATGCGGCCGCGGATGTGCCGCCGGTCGGTCTCCAGCTGGGTCTCGCCGGGGCCCCGGGTGCCGATGGGCGCGGAGGTGCCCGCCTGGCGCTTCAGGTGGGTCCACATGCCCGTCAGCCGGGGCAGCAGATACCGGTACTGGGCCAGCTCCACCTGCAGCTTGCCCTCCCGGGTCCTGGCCCTTTGGGCGAAGATGTCCAGGATCAGGCCGGTCCGGTCCAGCACCCGCACGCCCAGCGCCTGCTCCAGCACCCGCGCCTGGGAGGGGGTCAGGTCGTTGTCGAAGATCACCAGGTCGCAGCCCTCGTTCTGGACGGCCAGCTTCAGCTCCTGGACCTTTCCGGGGCCTAGGAAGCTGTGGGGGTCCGGCTTGTCCCGGCTCTGCAGCACGGTGCACACCGGCTCCGCCCCGGCGGTTTCCGCCAGACGCCACAGCTCGTCCATGCTCACCTCGCCGCTGCGCTCCATGAGGTCCATGCTGGCCGCGGCCAGCCCCGCCAGGGCCGCCCGTTCTTTTTTTACAGTCGTGTCTTGTATGGCCGTTCTCCTCGCGTCAAAGCATTTTCTTCTTTTTGAAATAGACGATCTCCGCCACGGCGATGATCACCGCCGCCGCGATGGCGGCGGGATAGCCGTAGCGCCAGTGCAGCTCCGGCATGTTGGCGAAGTTCATCCCATACCAGCCGGTGAGCAGCGTCAGGGGCAGGAAAATGGTGGTCACCACCGTCAGGATGCTCATGGTCCGGTTCTGCCGGGCGTCCTGCTGGGCCTGGCATACCTCCCGCAGCTGGATGGCATATTCCCGCAGCAGAGAGGCGTACTGCTTCAGCCGCCACATCATCCCGGCGAACCGCCGCCAGGGAGCCGGGTCCCGGACCGGGTCCACACCTCCGTCACCAAGGGCCTCCGCCAGGGCGGACAGCTGCTCATAGTGGGCGTTCAGCTCCGACAGCTTCTTGCGGATGCCCAGCAGGGTCTCGAAGGGGCTTTCCCCTTTGCCGGTGAGGACCTGTTCCTCCAGGGCCTCCAGCCGCTCTTCGATGTGCTGCAGGAAGAAGATGTCCTCCTCGCTCTCCCGCTCCGCCAACAGCAGCAGCACCCGGTCCGGTCCGGCGTCCGGCGGCAGCCGGCCGTTCAGCCGCTCCGGCAGGTCCCGGAGGGTCCCGAGGCTCTCGATGAGGACCAGCCTCTCCCGCTCCAGGCAAAAGCCTATGGCCAGGTGGGACTTTTGCTGGCTGCCCTTGTCGGGGAAGCGGAGCACGCCCTGGACAGAGTCGGAAAAGATCTCCGCCCGGGAATAGCGAATGGAGCCCAGGTTGTGGAGCATCTGCTTGCGGTGGGGAAAGCTCTCGTCCTGCCGGACGTCCTCCGCCGACAGCACCGTCACAAAGGCCGGCCCCTTTTCCGCCGCCGGGACCAAAGAGCCGTTTTCGCCGATCCGATATTGAAACACCGCGCCGCCTCCCTGTTATTTCACCACTACGTTCTCCGGCCCCAGCAGCTCCTGCAGCTCCTGGACAAGGGCCGGATGGATGATACACCGGGCGCCCAGGCGCCGTTTGGTATCCTCGAAATATACCACCATGGGCTCGACGCCCGGGAACATGGTCAGCACCAGTTCGATCCGGCGCATCCGGGCGTCCTGCCGGGAGGGCAGGCGGACCCACAGCGTCTTTTGGGCCGGGGCGGCGGCCGGGGCCGGGCTGCGCCGGCCCGCATATCCCCCGTCCCTGGCGGCGTTTTTGACCGCGTCGATGGTGCTTTGGTCCATCCCCTCCAGGGGATAGGCCGCGTCCAGCATCAGCTGGGGGTCTTTTTCGTCCCGCACGGAGATGCGCCCGGTGCAGCAAACGGCCGCCCCCTCGGTGAGGTAGCTCCCCCCCTGATCCAGCGCCCGCTGGAAGGCCAGCAGCTCCATGCTGCCGGTGTCGTCCTCCAGGACCACGTAACTCATCAGGGTGCTGTTTTTGGTGGTGCGGGTGCGCACCGAGGCCACCACCCCGGCTAGGATGACACGCTGGCCGTCCTGGAACCGGCGGGGGCCGTCCTCTCCCGCGAAGTCCTCCAATATGGCCCCCATGGAGGCCGCGCCCAGCTTTTTCACCGTTTCCCGGTGGCTGTCCATGGGGTGGCCGGTCAGGTACAGGCCGGTGGTCTCCTTTTCCATGGCCATCTTTTCCGCGGCGGTGAATTCCTCCACCTCCGGCAGCTCCAGAGAGGACGCCGGCCCCTCCTCGTCCATGGAAAACAGGTCGAACTGTCCGGCCAGGTTTTTCCGCCCGGCGGAGTTGACCCCCTCCAGGACCTTGTCCAGCACCTGCAGCAGCGCTTTGCGCTTGTAGCCCATGGAATCGAAGGCCCCCGCCCGGATCAGGCTCTCCACCGGCCGGCGGTTCAGCTCCTTGCCGTACAGCCGCTGGCAGAACTCGTCAAAAGCGGTGAAGGGGCCCGCGGCCTGCCGCTCGGCCATCAGCTGCTGTACGAAGCCCCGGCCCACGCCCTTTACGGCGGCCAGACCGAAGCGGATGTTGTTTCCCGCCACGGTGAAGTCCGCGTCGGACTCGTTCACGTCCGGCGGCAGCAGGTCGATGCCCATGGCCTTGCACTCGGCGATGTATTCGGCCACCTTTCCGGCGGAGTCCAGCACGCTGGTCAGCAGCGCCGCCATGTATTCCCGCGGCCAGTGGCGCTTCATCCAGGCCGTGCGGTAGGCCACGACGGCGTAGCATACCGCGTGGGATTTGTTGAACGCGTAGGAGGCAAAGTCCAGGATCTCGTCGTAGATGCTGTTGGCCACCGCCTCGCTCACGCCGTTGGCGATGCAGCCGGGGATGCCCCGGGCCGGGTCGCCGTAGACGAAGGCCCGCCGTTCCGCGTCGATGACGGCGTGCTTTTTCTTGCTCATGGCCCGGCGGATCATATCCGCCTGGCCCAGGGAGAAGCCGGCCAGGCGCTGGAAGATGCTGATGACCTGCTCCTGATAGACGATGCAGCCATATGTCACGTCCAGGATGGGCCGCAGCAGCTCGTGCTTGTAGGTGATGCGCTCCGGGTGGACGGCGCAGTCCAGAAACCGGGGGATGGAGTCCATCGGTCCGGGCCGGTACAGGGCGATGATGGCGGTGATGTCCTCGATGGACCGGGGCTTCAGGCCCACGCATACCCCGGTCATGCCGGTGGATTCCAGCTGGAACACCCCGCTGGTCCGGCCGTCGGTGAGCATCTGGAAGGTGTCCGGGTCGTCCTCCGGGATGGTCTCCACCCGGAAGTCCGGCTCCACCCGCCGCACCAGCTCCGCCGCGTCCTCCAGCACCGTCAGGTTCCGCAGGCCCAGAAAGTCCATCTTCAAAAGGCCCAGCTGTTCCAGCGTCACCATGTCGAACTGGCAGACGATGGCGTCGTCGTTGCGGGCCAGGGGCACGTAATCGGTGAGGGGCCGCTCCGTGATGACTACGCCGGCGGCGTGGGTAGAGGCGTGGCGGGGCATGCCCTCCAGGGCCCGGGCGGTGTCGATCAGATCGTGGATCTTCTCGTCGGAGCTGTACATCTCCTTCAGAGGCTTGGACAGCCGCAGGGCCTCGTCCAAGGTCATGCCCGGGGCCCAGGGGACGTTCTTGGCCACCGCGTCCGTTTCGCCATAGCCCACGTTCAGCACTCTTCCCACGTCCCGGATGGCCGCCCGGGCCGCCATGGTGCCGAAGGTGACGATCTGGGCCACGTGGTCCGCGCCGTACTTATGGCTGACATAGTCGATCACCTCGCCCCGGCGGCGGACGCAGAAGTCCATGTCGATGTCCGGCATGGTGACCCGCTCCGGGTTCAGGAACCGCTCGAAGAACAGGCTGTATTTGATGGGGTCCACGTCGGTGATGTGCAGGGTGTAGCTGACGATGGAGCCGGCGCCGGAGCCCCGGCCCGGCCCCACGGGGATGCCCCGGCCCTTGGCGAAGGCGATAAAGTCCCAGACGATGAGGAAGTAGTCCACGAAGCCCATCTGGCCGATGACGCCCAGCTCGTAGTCCAGCCGGTCCGAGAGCTCCTTTCCGTAGCCCGGGTAGCGCTCGGCCAGGCCGGAATAGCACAGCTTTTTCAGATACGCGAAGCTGTCCGTTTCCCCCTCCGGCAGCTGGAACCGGGGCAGGTGGTAGTGGCCGAACTCGAAGTCGAAGTCGCACATGTCCGCGATCCGGACGGTGTTGTCGTATGCCTCGGGCAGGTCGGCGAACAGCGCGCGCATCTCCTCTTCGCTCTTGAGATACAGCTCCGTGCTTTCAAATTTCATCCGGCTGGGATCGTCCACGGTCTTGCCGGTCTGCACGCACATGAGCACGTCCTGGATGTGGGCGTCCTCCCGGGTGAGATAGTGGGCGTCGTTGGTCACGGCCAGGGGGATGCCGGTCTCGTTGTGGATACGGATCAGACCCTGGGCGGCCCGGCGCTCGTCGGCGATGCCGTGGTCCTGCAGCTCTAGATAAAAGCTGCCCCGGCTGAAGAGCTGGTCCAGCTCCAAAGCCCGGGCCTTGGCGGCCTCGTACTGGCCCTGGACCAGCTTCTGCTGGATGTCCCCGGCCAGGCACCCGGACAGGCATACCAGCCCCTCCGCGTGCTCATGCAGCAGGGGCCAGTCGATCCGGGGGCGGATGTAAAAGCCGTTGACGAATCCCTCCGACACCAGCGCGCACAGGTTGTGATAGCCGGTCTCGTTTTTGCACAGCAGGATCAGGTGGGAGTAGTTGTTGTCCAGGCCGTATTCTTTGTCCGTGCGGCTCCGGGGCGCCACGTACACCTCGCACCCGATGATGGGCTTGACGTCCGCCGCCTGGCAGGCGCGGTAAAAATCCACCACCCCGTACATGACGCCGTGGTCGGTGATGGCCAGGGCGTCCTGGCCCATCTCCTTGGCCCGCCGGGCCATCTCGCCGATGCGGCAGGCCCCGTCCAGGAGGCTGTATTCGCTGTGTACATGCAGATGGACGAAGGACATATCATTGCTCCTTTATCTCGTTGCCCAGCTCCACCAGCTTGCGCAGCCGGTGGCTCATACAGCTTTTCGTCACCGCCGGCCAGGCCAGCTGGGCCAGGTCGGAAAGGCTGCAGGAGGGGTTGGCGATGCGCAACAGCGCCGTGTCCTGCAATACCGGGGGCAGGCTGTCCAGCCCCGGCCCGGCCTCGATGGCCCGGATGGCGGCCAGCTGCTGGGCGGCCGCGTCGGTGACCTTGTCGGCGTTGGCCATGTCGCAGTTGGTGATGCGGTTCATGGCGCTGGCCATATGCTTTTCCACCTTGGCCTGCATCACGCCCATGGCGGACACGCCGGCGCCCATGGTGGTGAGCAGGTCCTCGATGGCGCCGCTTTTTTTGAAATAGGTGATCCAATTCCGGCCCCGGACCGCCTCCCGGGGCTCAAAGCCCATTTCCAGCAGCAGTGCCCGGATCTCCCGGCATACGCTCTCGTGGCCGGTGGCCAGCTCCAGGTGATAGCCCCTGGCCGGGTCGGTGACGCTGCCGCCCGCTAGGAAGGCCCCCCGCAAAAAGGCGACCCGGTCGCAGTCGGATTCCACCACCGCCAGGTTGATGTGGTGGACCAGGGCCCGGTCCGGGTCGTAGCCGAAGGCGGTGAAGATGGCCCGGAGCTTGTCCCGGTCGGTGAGGAGAAAAGAGCGTTTGCCCCCGGCTTGTTCCGGGGGCAGAACGTCGAAGGCCGACCCGAACGCCCGGTGGAACAGCTTGGGCAGCCGGGCGGCGAAGGCGTCGTTTTCCGTCATGATCCGGATCAGCCGGGGCGTAAAGGCGTTGGCATACAGCAGCACGCCGTAAGCCTCCGCCAGGGCGCAGCACTTTTTCCCGGGCCCCTCCCGGCACAGCTCGGTCTTCACATCCGCGGAAAAGCTCATTTTCCCGCCTCCAGCTCCCGGTGCCGGACAGATACCGCCGCGCCCCGCGCCTCCAGCCCGCGGGCCAGGGCCTGGGCCATGGCGACGCTCCTGTGCTGGCCGCCGGTGCAGCCCACCGCCACCGTCAGCTCCGGCCTGTCTGCCTCGTACAGCGGCAGCAGCAGCTCCAGCAGCTCCAACAGCTTGTCCAGCAGCGCCTGGGCGTTCCCGCCCCGGAAGACATACTCCGCCACGGCCTGGTCCAGGCCGGTCAGATGCTGCAGGTCCGGCTGGTAAAAGGGGTTGGGCAGACAACGCACGTCGAACACCAGGTCCGCCTCCGGCGGCAGGCCCTTGTGAAAGCCGAAGCTGAGCACGTTCACCGTGAAGCGCCGCTCCGCCCGCTGCAGGCATTGGCAGATCCGGGCCCGCAGCTCGTTCAGCGGCGCGGCGTCCGTGCGGAGGATGAAATCCGCCCGGTCCCGGAGCGGCGCCATGAAGGCCCGCTCCCGCTCCACCGCCTGGCCGATGCTCTCCCCGGGCCGGCCCAAGGGATGGGGCCGCCGGGATTCCTTATACCGGCGCAGGAGGGTGGAGGTGTCCGCCTCCATAAAAAGGATGCGCACCGTGCACTCCAGTTCATCCAGCTCTTCCAGCGCCAGCTCCAGATCCTGGGAGTTCTCCACGCTGCGCACGTCCATCACCAGCGCCACCCGCTCGAACCGGCCCTGGCTGGACTGGCACAGGGCCGCGAACCGGCCCAGCAGGGCCGGAGGCATATTGTCCACGCAGTAATAGCCCAGATCCTCGCAGATATCCGCCGCCCGGGACTTGCCCGCGCCGGACAGACCGGTAATGATGAGCAGCTCCATCACGTCACCCCTCCAGGACCAGGACCTCCGGCTCCAGCCATATGCCGGAGCGGGCCAGGACCGTTTTTTGTATGTGTTCCATCAGCCGCCGCACGTCCGCCGCCGTGGCGAGACCGGTGTTCACCACGAATCCGGCGTGTTTTTCCGAGACCATGGCCCCGCCCACGGAACAGCCCTTCAGGCCGGCCTGGTCGATGAGGGCGGCGGCAAAGCCTCCGGCCGGGCGCTTGAAGGTGCTGCCCGCCGACGGCTGTTCCAAGGGCTGGCTGGCCCGCCGCCGGGCGGCCAGCTCCCGCATCCGCGACAGGATGCTCTCCCGGTCCGCCGGGGCCAGGGCGAACGCCGTCCGCAGCACCACCGCGCCGCTGTGGGAGAAGAGGCTGTGGCGGTAAGAAAACGCCTGCTCCGCCCCCTCCGCAGTCCGGCGGACCAGCTGATCGTCCAGGTATTCTGTCCGAACGGCCACGTCCTTCAGCTCCCCGCCGTAGGCGCCGGCGTTCATCACCACGCCGCCGCCCACGCTGCCGGGGATGCCGTGGGCAAATTCCAGACCGGTCAGCCCGGCCTCCGCCGCGGCCATGGCGGTCTGCGCCAGCGTGGCGCCGCAGTCCGCCGTCACCGTACAGCCGGAAACGGCGATGCGCCCCGCGCCGGGGCAGGCGCACACCACGAACCGGTCCAGCCGCCCGTCCGGGGGCAGGATATTGGTCCCCTTTCCCAGGATGAGGGGCTTCTCCCCCGCCCGCCGCAGCAGGGCGCACAGCGCTTCCAGCTCCTCCGCCGACCGGGGCAGGGCCAGCGCTGCCGCCGGCCCGCCGATGCGGAACGAACAGTGCTCCCGCATGGGCTCGTCCTGCCGCACCTCCAGCCCGGGCAGGGCCTGGCGTATATCATGGATAAGACTTGTATAGTCCATAAACGCTTCTCTCAAAACTCCAGGCCCTTGTCCACGCTCTCATCCACCTGGCGGACCAGATCTTCGGCGGCGTTGTAACCGGTCTTTTTCTGCCGGTTGGTCAGCGCGGCCAGCTCCAGGATGACCGCCAGGTTCCGGCCGGGCCGTACGGGGATGGTCACCAGGGGGATGCTGACGCCCAGGTACTCTGTGGTCTTGGTGTCCAGACCCAGGCGGTCATAATGCTTGCTGTCGTCCCACAGCTCCATCTCCACCGCCAGGTCGATCTGGCAGGAGGGCTTGACGGCGCCGATGCCGAACACGCTGGGGACGTTGATCACGCCGATGCCCCGCAGCTCCATGAAATGCCGGATCAGAGAGGGGCTGCGCCCCTCCAGATGGAAGTTGGACGTGCGCAGGAGCTCCACCGCGTCGTCAGCGATGAGCCGGTGGCCCTGCTTCAAAAGGCCCAGGGCGGTCTCGGATTTGCCCACGCCGCTGTCGCCGATGATGAGCATCCCCTCGCCGTAGACCTCCATCAGCACGCCGTGGATGGTCTCCCGGGGGGCCAGATGATAGCGCAGGGAATAGATGAGCCGGGCGGAGAACTCCGAGGTGTCTATGTCGGTGGTGAGCAGGTTCACGCCGTACTTCTGGGCCATTTCCAGGCACTCGGGCAGCACCGGTTCGGCGTGGGCCACGATGACCGCAGGCACCCGCCGGGCCATCACCGCCTCAAAACCCGCCAGCCGCCTTTCCCGGTCCAGCTCTTCCATCATGGCGTTCTCGCTCCGGCCGATGACCTGGATACGGGAGGCGTCGAAGTGATCCAGATAGCCCATCAACTGGATGCCGGGCCGGTTCAGGTCCACGGAGCCGATGCGGATGGTGGCGTAATCCGGCGCGGCATGGACCACTTTCAGGTTGTGCTCCCGGACCAGCTCGGTCAGGGAAACGGTATATTTCTTGCCCATGGGGGACCCCCGTTTCTGTCAGAGAGTAGAAGAAAATACACAGTACATTTTAATACATACCTATGTGGTTTCGCAATCGATATCCCGCATTTTTTCAAGTTTTTCCCGGAATTGAAAAAAACCCTTGCAATTTCCCGGCCGGTCTGTTATTATATTGAGGCTGTCCGCCGGACAGCAGGAAGGAGCTGATTACGATGGCAAAATGTGAGGTTTGCGGAAAAGGCGTGACTTTCGGCATCAAGGTCAGCCACTCCCACCGGCGTTCCAACCGTACGTGGAAGCCCAACGTAAAGCGCGTGAAGGCGATCGTGGACGGAAAACCCCAGCATGTGTACGTGTGCACCCGCTGCCTGCGCAGCGGCAAGGTCCAGCGCGCCGTGTGATTTTTCCGAAACCAGAAGCCCGGAGCAATCGCTCCGGGCTTTTTCGTTGTCTATTTTTGAAAGAAATCGTCCAGCTCGTCCTCGTCCACGTCGCCCAGCAGCGCGAAGGAATACTTGGCCGTGGGGGTCTTCAGCGTCAGCGCGCCGCTGTTTTTCCAGGGCAGGTTGGCCACCGGGAAGGGGTCCAGCTCATATTCCACCAGGTCGCTCTTGGCGATCCAGATGTCCTGCTTCGTGGCGTAATCGTGGTCCACGTCGGCGGGGTACCAGCTGGGGGTCATCCTGTCGCCGTGGGCCCCGGGGGTGGCCACCGTCTGGAACTGGATGGCGTACCAGCTGCGGGTCTCGAAGCAGAGATACAGCCGGCTGCGGGTATCCATCAGCCGCAGGAAGGGGAATTCATATTCCTCCTCGTCCGGCACCTTGTCCGGCCCGTCCGCCGGGGCGCCGCCCTCGGGCCCGTCCGGCTGGGCGGACCGCTCCGCGGCCTGCTTCAGGGCCTTGCGGACCCGGCCGGCGGTGGTGAGGAAGATGAAGGCCACGCCCGCCCCGGCGATGGACAGCACCGCGGACAGCCGCTGCCCCAGCAGGCCGGGATTCACCAGCCCCACATAGACCGACGGGATCAGCAGCGCCGCCACCACGATCCAGGGCCCCGGGCCCTTCCAGAACCGCAATGCCCGGCTCTCTTTATCGGCTTCGTTTTCCCGGTCGTTTTTGTTTTCGGTTTCGTTCATTTTCGGATCACCCGCACCTTTTCCACCCGTTTGTCATCCGCCTCCAGGACGGTGATCTCCAGGTCCTCATATGTTACGACGCATCCCGGCGGGGCATAGCCCTCGTTCAGCTCCATGACCCAGCCGCCCACGGTCTCGCTCTCAAAGTCGAAGCCGTCCTCGCCGCGATCCACCAGCTCCAGAAAGTCCCCGATGGGCAGATCCCCGTCCAGCTCCCAGCTGTCCTCCGAGGTCTTTACGATCTCTTCCTCCACCTCGTCGGTCTCGTCCCAGATGTCCCCCACCAGGTACTCCAGCACGTCCTCCATGGAGATGACGCCGGCGGTGCCGCCGTACTCGTCGGTGACGATGGCCAGGTGGGTCTGCCGCTGGCGCAGCTTTTCCAGCACCGCCGGCAGCTTCACGGTCTTGTATACCCAGCAGGGCTCCGTCAGCAGGGACCGCAGGTCGATCTGGCCGCCCTCCAGCAGCGCCCGGTACAGGGTGTTCAGATGGAGCACGCCGATGATGTTGTCGGTGTCCCCCTCATAGACCGGCAGCCGGGAATAAGGCACGTCGGCCACCTGGCGCAGGATCTCCTCCAGACTGTCGTCGACGTCCAGGGCCATCATATCCACCCGGGCGGTCATGGCCTGGCTGGCGGAGATCTCTCCGAAATCCAGGGCCGCCTGCAAAAGCTCGCCCCGGTCGTCGTCCAGCACGTCCTCGTCCTGGGCGGTCTCGATGATGGACTGCAGCTCCTCCACCGCCGCCTCCTGGTCGTCCTCGGCGGACTCCCCGTGCAGGGGCTTGGTGATGAGCCGGGTCAGGCCCACCGCGCACCAGACCAGAGGCGTGAGCACCACCGCCAGCACCCGGATCGGGCCCGCCACCGCCAGGGTCAGCCGGGTGGCGTTTTTCTTTGCCAGGATCTTCGGCATGGTCTCGCCGAAGATGATCACCAGCACGGTCACGATCACGGTGGCCGCCGTGGAACACAGTCCGTCCGCCAGCCCCGCCTTGGCGGCGATGGTGATGGCGATAACGGAGCTGATGGAGCTGGAGGCCACGTTGACCAAGTTGTTGCCGATCAAAATGACGCCCAGGGCGTTGTCAAATCCGTCCAGCAGGCCCAGCGCCGTTTTGGCGGAACGGCTGCCGCTGTCGGCGGCGCTCTCCAGCCGCAGGCGGTTGGCCGAGGAAAGGGCCATCTCCGAGGCGGAGAAGAATGCCGACAGGGCCAGGCATACCAACAGAGCCAGAACATACGCGATCATCGGCCCGCCTCCTCTTCCTGGGCCGCCTCCGGCAGGCGCCGGACGGTCAGCTTGCGGATGCGGTGCTGGCGCACGTCGGATACGGTGAACTCCAGGCCGTGGTAGGTGAAGGTGTCCCGCTGGGCGGGCATCAGATCGAACTGCTCCAGGGTCCACTCGGCCAGGGGCTTGTGGATCAGCTCCTCGTTGTCCTCCGGGTCCTTGAAGTCCAGCCGTTCAAACAGCTCGTCCACGTCTAACCGGCCGTCGGCCTCATACCGGCCGCCGCCGATGGGGCGGAAGTATTCCTCCACCTCGTCCTCCTCGTCCCAGATCTCGCCCACCAGCTCTTCCACGATGTCCTCCACCGTCACGATGCCCAGGGTGCCGCCCCAGGGGTCGGTGACGATGGCCATGTTCTGCCGGTTGCGGCTCAGCTCCGGCAGCAGGTCGTCCACCTTGGTGGTGGCCGGGACGAAATAGGCCGGGTCCAGCAGCGCCCGCAGCGCCACCCCGTCCCCCTGGCTGAGCCAGGCCTTGATGTACTTGCGGATCTGCAGGATGCCGATGATGTTGTCGGTGTCGTTTTCATATACCGGCAGCCGGGTATGCCGCTGGGAGCGGATGAAGTCGATGATCCGCTCCGCCGGCCAGGCCACGTCGATGGCGGCCATATCCACCCGGGCGGTGAGCACGTGCTCCACGGTGATGTCGGCGAATTCCAGCGCCGACTGGACCAGGTCGCCCTGTTCCTCGTCCAGGCTGCCCGCGTCGGTCATGTCCTCGATCAGATCATACAGCTCGTCTTCCGTCACCGACACCTCGCCCTCTCCCTTGGAGAGCCGGGCGGCCGCCTGGCCAATGGCGGTGAGAAGGGCCGATATGGGCGCGAAAAAGCGCATAAAAAAGCACAGCGAACCGGCGGTGCCAAGACTGAACCGCTCGCTGTATTTTTTCGCTATGCTCTTGGGGAGCATCTCCCCGAAAAAGAACAGGACCAGCGTGGTGGCGATGGTGCCCCACACCACTTTCCCCACGCCCCACTGGCGGGTGACGAATACGGTCACCACGGCCGCCGCCGCCAGATGGGCGATGTTGGTGCCGATGAGGATCGTGGTAATGGCCCGGTCAAAGTGATCCAGAACGTACAGGGCTTTTTTGGCCCGGTGGTCGCCCCGCTCCTGCCGGACACGGATGCGGTTGCGGGACACGGATGCGAACGCCGTTTCCGCCACGGCGAAATATGTGGCAAAGCCCACCAGGGCGAGAAGGAAAAGGACAGATAGCCAACTACTGCCATCTCCCATGGGGAAAAACCACCTCTTGCTTTCTCGGTCAAAATCAATGAGGTATTATAGCATAAGATGAGATCTTCGTCAACTGATCGGGCCGTTTTCCCGCTCGGGATAGGAAAAAACGGCGGCCGAGGGGCTGCCGTTGACGTTTATATGCGGCTGCCCGTCAGCCCTCCCGCCGATGCCAGCGCTTCATGCACTGGAAGGTCTCCGCGCTGATATAGTGCTCCACCCGGCAGGCGTCGGCATAGGCCGTGTCCCGGCTGACGCCCAGGCCCATGAAGATCTCCGCGATCACCTCGTGGCGCTCCAGGATGCTCCCGGCGATGGCCATGCCCTTTTCGGTGAGGGCGATGTGGCGCTCCCCGTCCACGGTCAGGTATCCGTCCGCGGCCAGCTCCCGCACCGCCTGGCTCACCGTGGGCCGGGAAAAGCCCAGCTGGCGGCACAGATCCGCCGCCCGGACGAAGGGCTGCCGCCGGGAGATCATCAGTACCGCTTCCAGATAGTTTTCCGCTGACTCCTGTATCTTCACGACGGACCTCCTTGTATGGTATGCCTCACGATCCCAGTATACCATACCCCGTCAAGGGGGGAACCGGACCGTGACGGTGAGGCGGCCGGCCTGGTATCCGGCGGCGATGGACCCGCCCATGCGCTCCACCAGCGTCCGGGCGATGGCCAGGCCCAGACCGGTGGAGCTCCGGGCCGCCTCCAGGGAGAAGAACCGGTCGAACAGCCGCCCCACCTGTACCGGGTCCAGGCCCGCCGCGGCGTTGGAGAAGGCCAGCTCCCCCTCCGGCGAGAGGGTCACCTCCAGGTCCCCGTCGCTGTACTTCAGGGCGTTGGAAAAGAGGTTGGACAGTATCCGGTTCAGGGCCGCCCGGTTCAGATGGCGCACCACGTGGGTCTGGGGCAGGTCGATGACCGGCTCGATCCCCCGGCCGGTGAGGGCGGCGTAAAAGCCGGCGGAGGCCTCCTCCAGCGCGGCGTTGAGATCCACCGGCTCCGGGGTCATGTCCTCCGCCGTGGACAGCACCACCGAGTAGCGGAAAAGCTCCTCCGTCAGCGCCTTCATGGCCTCGGTCCGCTCGGCGATGCGCTCCAGGTACCGGCTGGCCGCCTCGCTCTTCTCCTCCCGCTCCAGCAGCTCCAGATACCCGCATATGGCGGTCAGGGGCGTGCGCAGGTCGTGGGAGATGTTGGTGACGGCGTCCTTCAGCTCCTGGTCCCCCTGCTGGTAGCGCAGCCGCAGCTCCCGCAGGGTGCGCAGCTGGCGGTTCAGCTCCGCCGCCAGACGGCGCATTTCCCTGTCCGAGCCGGACAGGGAAATGAGGGTATTGGTGTCCTCCGAGAGCTTTTCGGTCAGCTCCCGGAGCATTTGCCGGGCCGAGCGGCGCATGGACAGGACCTTGATCCCCAGCGCCAGCACGGCTATGGCCAGTATGGCGCAGGCCAGATACGCCATGGAAACACCGCCTTTTATTTTATATCCTTTCTCCGGAACAGGGCCAGGCCCAGGGCCGTGACCAGGGCCATCTCCCCCAGAGACCACAGGGGCGCGTCCCAGGCCATGGGCACGCCCGTGTCCCGGTCCAGCGCCTGCAGGGCCTGCACCACGGGCAGGAGCCGGCCCGCGAAGGCCAGCGTCGCCGGCGGCTTTTGGGCCGGCACGTACACCCACTGGGCCAGCCCCAGCCGCAGTAGCTCGTCCACATCATAGCGCTCCAGGAGCCTGCTCGGCGCGTCCTCGGCGATCTCCAGGTAGCTGTAGCTGCCATAGGAGGCGATCTCGGTCCACACCGCCGCCCCCAGCAGGATGCCGCACAGCACCAGCAGCACCAGGGCCAGGGCCAGCACCGTCCGCCGGTGGATCAGCATGCACAGCGCCGTCAGCGCCGCCGCCACCGCCGCCAGAGCCAGCATCACCGTCGCGATGGTCAGCGCTGCCTGGCCGGGGGTGTAATGGCCATAGGTGTTGAACCGGGCGGTGTGGATGATCCGGGGGCTGGCCAGGGCCAGAAAAAGCCACATGACCAGGATGGACACCGCCAGGACAGACAGGTATATCTCCGTCCGGCTGTGGCCGGCGATCAGCTTATTGCGGATAGCGCCGTCGGCGTGCTCCGGGCCGAAAAAGAGGCTGAACACCACCGCGCAGCAGGCCGGCGGGAAGATGACCAGCCCGGCGGCCTGGATGAACCCCAGGCATAGGCCCGCGCCCGCCGACACCGCTACGGCCAGCCAGAACACCGGCGCGCGCATCAGCCGGGCGAGATGGGAGCGGATCAGATTCCCCATATCTCACCGGATATCCTTTCGTTTGAACAGGGCCAGACCCAGGGCCGTGGTCAGCGCCGTCAGGGCTGCGGAATAGGCCGGCATGACCGGCGACGCGTCCAGCTCCATGTACCGGTATGCCTGGCAGACCGGGAGCGCGTCATAGAGAAACGCCGTCAGCGCCCCTGCCTGGCCCGGCTCGTGGAACACCCACTGCTGCCGTCCGGCCCCGTCGATCTCCATCTGCACGCCCCCGGCGACGGCGGTCTCATAGGCGTCCTGGACCTGGATGGCGGCAAAGAACAGAAAGACCATCAGCAGGATCAAGACCACCGCCAGCACCGACCGCCGCTGGATCAGCATGCACAGCATCACGCACAGCGAGCACTGCCCCGCCAGGAGCAGCGCCATCCCCGCCAGACACAGCAGCACCGTCCCTGGAGGCGGCGCGGGGAAGTTTTGCAGCATCCAGCCCAGCCGGGGCGCCCAGGTCAGCAAATTGACCGCATACAGCGCCAGCGCCGCCAACAGGCTCGCCGCGAGGGTCGCCAGATAGATGGACGCGTGCCCGTGGCCGGCGATCAGCTTGTTGCGGATGGCCCCGTCGGCGTGCTCCGTGCCGAAAAAAAGGCTGAACACCGCCGACAGGATCAGGCCCATCAGCAGACCGGGGCCGAACAGGGGCTGGCCCCACAGGCCGGCGGATACGCCGCCGGCCTGAAAGTCGCCTATGGCGCTGTTGCAAAGGCCCAGGCCGTAGGGGACCATGGCGAACAGGGCCAGCAGAAACACGGGGCTCTTCCGCAGCCGCGCCAGGTGGGAGCGGATCAGACTTGCCATGCCGCCGCCCCCTTATTTCAGGTCCTTCCGGCGGAAGGCCGCCAGGCCCCCGGCGGTGGACGCGGTCAGGATCAGCAGGGAGTAAAGGCACATGGCCGCCGGGTGGACGTAGGTCCCGAGGTTATATTCCAGCGCCTGGCCGGTGGGCAGGAAGTCCGCTGCGAACTGATAGATCTCCCGCGCCCAGCCCCGGACATAGCTCGGATTCTCCATATGCGACGTGTCCACCTGCTCACCGTCCACGGTCATCATGATGCCCGGGTAAAATTCCGGCTCCGCCAGCCGGCCCTCCACGGTGGCGCTGAAGACGACCCCGCCCACCGCCGCCAGCAGCAGCACCACCGCCAGCAGCGCCTTGCGGGAGATGAGCATGCTCCCCAGGGTGCATAGCGCGCACAGGGCCGCCGCCATGAGAAGCTCCCCGCCCAGGATCAGGGCCAGCATACCGGGCGTCATGCCCAGCCCCTCCGTGACGAAGGGGCCGGCGATGACCACCGGCACAAAATAGGCCCCGATCATCAGAAAGCAGGCGGCCAGGCTCAGGATGAGGCTGGAAAAGTACACCGCCGGGCGGCTCTTGCCCGCCACGAGCTTGTTGCGGATGGTGCCGTGCTCATACTCCGTGCCCAGGAACAGGGCGCAGAACACCGCCGGCAGGAACACGGTGACGACGCAGTGGTAGCGGCACAGGTCGCCCATGAAGTAGACGATCCCCCTCCGGGAACCGTCGTAGGCGTTTTGGCAGACCAGACCGCCGCAGCACACCATGACCGCCACGCCCAGCCAGAACACCGGGGCCCGCCACATCCGGGAGAAGCCCGCCCGCAGCAGATCACGCATGGCGGCCACCTCCCACCAGGGAGACGAAATAGCTCTCCAGGCTCTCGTCCCGCTCCTGCATGTCCACAAGCTCGCATCCCTGGGCGGCCAGGGCCGCCGTCAGCCGGGAGACGGGGATCTTCTGGTATACGTCCGCGGTCTCGCTGTCCAGGATCTTATACTCCGCGCCCATGCCGTCCAGGGCCCGGGCCAGGGCGGCGGTGTCCGTGACGGTCAGGCGCACGCACTTGCGGCAGGCGGCCTCCAGTTGGGCCGCGGACAGCTCCTTCACCATCCGCCCGCCGTCGATGAACCCGTAATGGGTGGCCAGGCGGCTCAGCTCGTCCAGGATGTGGCTGGAGATGAGCACGGTGATCTGCCGCTCACGATTGAGGCGGAGGATCAGCTCCCGGATCTCGATGATGCCCTGGGGGTCCAGGCCGTTCACCGGCTCGTCCAGCACCAGAAAGTCCGGGTCCCCCGCCAGGGCCACCGCGATGCCCAGCCGCTGCTTCATGCCCAGGGAGAAGTGGCGGGCCTTCTTTTTGCCCGTGTCCTCCAGGCCCACCAGCGCCAACAGCTCCGGTATGCCCTCGAAGGAGGGCAGGCCCAGCACCCGATACTGCTGCTTCAAATTGTCCACGGCGGACATGTCCAGATAGATGGAGGGGGTCTCCACCACCGCCCCCATCCGCCGCCGGGAGAGGCTGATGTCCCGGTCCGTGTGTTTGCGGCCGTAGAGCATGTACAGGCCCGCGGTGGGGCGCTGCAGGCCGCAGATCAGCCGGATGAGGGTGGTCTTGCCGGCGCCGTTGCGGCCCACCAGGCCGTATATGGCCCCCCGGGGCACGTTCATGGTCAGCTTGTCCAGGGCCGTGAAATCGCGGTAGCGCTTTGTCAGCCCCGCCGTCTGCAGAACATATTCCATGGGATAACGACCTCCTTTATGGCCCCAGTATGGACGGGGACGGTAAAGAAAGCGGTAAAGAGGCGGGTAAGCATCTCATGGCTCCGGCGCGGGGGCCCGCATTTTGAACCCGATGCCCCAGACGGCTTCGATGTAGTCGTTGCCGTCCAGCTCCCGGAGCTTTTTGCGCAGGTTGCTCACGTGCATCTTGAGGCTGCTCTCCGTGCAGTCGGGGGTGTCCAGGCTGATCCGGTCCAGGATGACGGACTTGGTGATGACCTGGTTGGGGTTGAGCATGAGCAGCTTCAAAATGGCGCACTCGGTGCGGGTCAGATGGGTCTGGGCGCCGTCCACCGAGGCGGCGCGGGTATCCGTGTCCAGCGCCAGGCCGCCGAAGGTGAGCCGGGCCGCATCCGGAGCCGGGGCCTGGCGCAGGCGCACGGCGATGCGGGCCAGCAGCTCCCGGATCTCGAAGGGCTTGGTCACATAGTCCGCCGCCCCGCCCAGCAGCAGGTCCACCTTGTCCTGTACGTCCACCTTGGCGGACACCACGATGGTGGGCACGCCCTTGAGCCGGGGCAGGACCTCCTCTCCGGCCAGGCCCGGCAGCATCAGGTCCAGCAGCACCAGGTCCGGCCGGGCCTGGGGCAGGAGCAGCAGCGCCTCCGTGCCGGAATAGGCCCGGCTGACCCGGTAGCCCTCCCGGGTCAGGGCCTCCGTCAGCATGTCCCCGATGGCAACGTCGTCGTCGACGATGAGGATGTGTTTCTGCATGCCAGTCACCTCTCTTCCGGTATAGTATACCAAAAGGGCCGTCCGTGTAAAGAGAAACAGAGCGGCCCCCTCGCACAGAGGGAGCCGCTGATATCCTTATATACGGCGGCGCGGCTCAGGAGCCGGCCACCTGTACGCCCTCGATGCGCACCGCCAGGGGGCCGTCGTAATCGGCGCTGCGGTACCGCTCCCGGGAGAAGGTCATGCGCCCCTGGCAGTCCAGGATGCTGCCGTTGACGGACCCGCCGGTCACCGGCGTCACCGCGCCGTTTTCGTGCAGGAACCCCAGCCGGATCTCTCCGCCGAAGTGGCCGGAAAGAGCGTCCATCTGAAAATCCGAAAAGGACGCCACGTGCAGACAGGCGGACCCGGTCAGCTCCGCCAGGGGCGTATCCCCCGCCGGCACGGAAACGGCCCGGTAACGGCCGGTGGGCTCTACCCCCAGATAGTGGGCGAAGCGGGCGCCGCCGTGGATGGTCCTGAGCACGCCGTCCTCCAGCAGGGGCCGGTCGGCCATGGGCGCGCCGAAGCCGGTGTAAGGCTCGGTGGCCGTCAGGGCGATGGACAGCCTGTCGCCGGCGATGTCCTGGCCCTGGACATCGTCCCCCAGCTGGAAGGGGGAATATTTCTGGTAGATCATGCCGGAGCCGGACCGGTCCACATAGTAGCCCAGCAGCGTCCGCATCTGTTCCCGGTCCAGCACCAGGGCATACGTGCCGGTCCGGGGAGCCGCCTGGGCCATGGCCCGGGCCTTCGTCATCTCCAGGGCGTGGGCCGCCGCCCCGGTCAGGGCCTCCGTTTCCGGGTCCCGGTAGCTGAACTGGTGATAGGTTTCCACGTCCCGGGGCGCGGGGCATTGGCAGACATATTCTCCCCACACGTCGTACTGCTCCCACCCCACGTCCGCGCCCATGGACGTGACGATGCGGGTCTCGGCGCGGCGCATGAAGATCTCCGCGGAGTTGAGAAAGACCTGCCGGGAGGTGTCCGCGGCGAACAGGACGGCCGTCATGGTCTTCATGCTCTCCGCCAGGCTCCTGCCGGCGAAGCCGCCCCGGTCCCGGCGGGGCGGCTGCTTCACGCCTCCGGGCAGCGGATACCAGGGGTTGGCCACGAACTGTGCGGCGAACCAGGCCCTTTCCAGGGCGGCCCGGATCTCCCCGTCCGACATGCCCGGGCGGAGGGTCACCTCCGTGTCCCCCAGCATCTCTGTCCCGTCCTTTTCAAAGGGGCGGAACACCTGCACAGAGCGGAGAGTGGTGTCCGCCCGGCGGATCAGGTCCATGTTCTTCTTCACATAGAAGGACTGCAGCGAATCGGTGTGCTTTTCGGTGATGATATACTGTTCCACGCCCAGCGCCCGCAGGGCGGAAAGGATCTTTTCCATATGCGCTCCCCCCTTAACCCAGCCTGATGGTGGCCTTGATATAGGGCCCGCCGTCGGAGACCTTCACCCACTCCTTGTGGCCCTTGCCGCAGAAGCCGGAGCCGCTCAGCTCGGCGCCGTCGGACATGGCGGTGATGGACTTCAAGAGGTCCGGCACGTAGCCGGTGAGCACCACCGGGGAGAAGATGCGGCCGGTGAGCTGGCCGTCTTTTATCTCCCGGGCGATGTTCACCATGCACTGGATGCCCCAGTTTTTCGGGTCCTCCATGCCGCTGGAGGGGCACTGCAGAAACATGCCGTACTTCACCGAGGCGATCATGTCCTCCAGCTTGTCATGCCCCGGCTCGAACCAGGTGTTGGTCATGCGGGTATAGGCCTTGCGGGCGAAGCTCTCCCGCCGGCCGTTGCCGGTGGGCTCCGTGCCCAGAGCCAGGGCCGACTGCAGGTCGCTGATGCCGGTGCGCAGCACGCCCTTGTCGATGACGATGGTGTCGTGGGCCGGGGTGCCCTCGTCGTCGAAGAAATAGGTGGCGGTCTGCTTAGCGGAGGCGGCCCCGTCGTGCATGGTCACCAGAGGCGAGGCCACATACTTGCCCACGAACTGGGGCGCCTGGGCCCGGTCCTTGACGAACATGTCCATCTCCACCCCGTGGCCGAAGGCCTCGTGGACGATCATGCCGGTGGTCTCCGGGTCGCAGATGCACTCATAGGTGCCCGGGATCATGGGCTCGCTGTCGAGCAGGTCCAGCACGGTCCGCACGCAGGGGGCCGCGTTGGCCTCCATCCGCTCCATCAGCTCCATGCCCCCCAGGCCGGAGCAGGGCAGGTACGCCTGCTTCACCTCCTGGCCCTTCGCCGCCGCGGCTGCCACCGCCCCGTCCATGTACATCACGCTCTGGGTCATGTCCTTTTCCCGGGACAGGAACAGCTTGGTGTATTTCTGCCAGGTCATCTGGGCGATGAAGTCCAGCACCGCCCCGTCCATGGCCAGGCCACTGTCCCGCAGGGCGGCCAGCCGGTCCAGGATCTCCCCGTCGCTGAAGTCCGCCGGGTCCTGCTCATAGTCCGTGGCGCCGGAGAACACGGCGGGGTCCTCCGCCGGGGGCGCGTAGGCGTTGGCGCCCAGGTTCTCCGGCCGCGCCGGCGCGGCCAGCAGATCCCGCACCGCGTCCACCACGCCGGGGATGGAATCCTCTGTCAGCTCCGTGAAGGAATACTCCCCGTAGCGGCCCCCGTCCAGGGCCTTCACCACGAAGCCCCGCATGTTGTCGCCCTCGCCCACGCTGACGCTGTGGCGGCTGACCCGGTAGCTTCTGCCCACGGTGTCCTCCGCCAGGATCGAGGCATATTCAAACGCCCCGCAAAGCGCGTCCCGCAGCTTCAAAAGCAGGGGCCGCGCCTGGGCGATGAAGGCGCTTTGCTGTACTTTCAAGGTCGATCAGCTCCTTTCGGTCCGACGAACCGCCGTCGGACAAAATGACATACCCGCTTCCCGCTGTCCGGGGAGCTGTAAGAAGGGCGGCTTCCCCGCCGGAAAGCCGCCCGCTGGTTTGCTTATACTCTCCAGATGTTTTTGGCGTATTCCCCGACGGCCCGGTCCGCGGCGAACACCCCGGACTCGGCGATGTTCACCAGGCTGATCCGGGCGGAGGCGATGGGGTCGGCCATGAGCTTATACAGCTCGTCGTGGGCCCGGCGGTAGTCGGCGAAGTCCGCCAGGAGCATATACTGGTCGCCGCCGTACAGCAGGTTGCTCACCAGGTCCGAGTAGCTCTTGCCGTCGGAGAAGCCGGAGCGGAACCGGTCCAGCACCGCCTTCGTCACCGGGTCGGAATCGTAATATTTCTGGGGCTGGTATTGGGGCCGCAGGGCTTCCACCTCCTGGGCCTTCAGGCCGAACAGGAACATGTTGTCCGCCCCCAGCCGCTCGTACATCTCCACGTTGGCCCCGTCCAGGGTGCCGATGGTGATAGCGCCGTTCATCATCAGCTTCATGTTCCCCGTGCCGCTGGCCTCTTTGCCGGCGGTGGAGATCTGCTCGGAGACTTGGGCGGCGGGCATGAGCTGCTCGGCCATGCTCACCCGGTAGTTGGCGGCGAACAGCACCTGCAGCTTGCCCTGGCACAGGGGGTCGGCGGCCAGGTCCCGGGACAGGGAGTTGATCAGCTCGATGATCCGCTTGGCGGTGACGTAGCTGCCTGCGGCCTTGGCGCCGAACACGAAGGTCCGGGGCAGGAAATCGGCCTTGGGGTCGTCGTGGATGCGCTGCTGTAGGCTGGTGATGAGCATGGCGGCCAGAAGCTGGCGCTTATACTCGTGCAGGCGCTTGACCTGTACGTCCAATACGGCGGACGGGTCCAGCACCGCGCCCTGGTCCCGCTTCAGCCAGGCGGCCAGGCGGGCCTTGTTGTCGGATTTGATGGCGTTGAGCCGCTCCAGGACGGAGGTGTCCTGCTCATACTGGCGCAGCCGGCCCAGCTCCTCGGGCTTGGTGATGAAGCCGTCGCCGATCAGCTCCCGGATCAGGCCGGACAGCTCCGGGTTGATCTGGTCCAGCCAGCGGCGGTGGTCGATGCCGTTGGTGACGAAGGTATATCGCTCCGGCCGGATGGAGCAGATGTCCTTGAACAGCCGGGTCTTGAGGATCTCTCCGTGCAGGGCGGACACGCCGTTGATCTTATAGCACACCGCCTGGCACAGGTTGGCCATATGCACCTGGCCGCCGGAGAGGATGAGGCTGTATTCCACCTTCTTCTGGTCCCCGGGGAACCACTGGTTCAGCTGCTTTGTCCAGCGGATGTTCAGCTCCCGGATGATCTGCCAGACCCGGGGCATCAGCGACTCGATCAGGCCCTGGGGCCATTTCTCCAGCGCCTCGCTGAGGACCGTGTGGTTGGTGTAGGCCACCGTCTGGCGCACGCAGTCGAAGGCCTCGTCCCAGCCCAGGCCGTCCTCGTCCATGAAAATGCGCATCAGCTCCGGGATGATGAGGGTGGGGTGGGTGTCGTTGATCTGGATGACGTGGTGCTCCGGGAACGAGCGCACGTCCCCCCAGTCCCGGCGGTGCTTTTTCACCAGGTCCTGGGCGGTGGCGGACACGAAGAAATACTGCTGCTTCAGCCGCAGCTCCTTGCCCTGGGTGTGGTCGTCGGCGGGATAGAGGACCTTGGTGATGACCTCGCTCATGGTCCGCTTTTCCATGGCCTCCAGGTACTTGCCCCCGGAGAACAGGTACATATCCAGGTCCTGGTTGCTGCGGGCCTCCCACAGGCGCAGGGTGTTGACCCGCTTGGCCCCATAGCCCGCGATGAGCATATCCCGGGGCACGGCCAGCACGCTGGTATAGTCCTTCAGGTGGGTCCGGCACATGCCGGTGTGGTCCCAGACCTCCTCCACCCGGCCGCCGAAGCGCACCTCGCAGGTGTCCTCCTCCCGGGGGATGAGCCAGCCGATGGCCCCCAGGGGCCAGCTGTCGGCGATCTCGGTCTGGACGCCGTCTTTGATGACCTGCTTGAACAGGCCCAGCTCATAGCACAGAGAGTATCCGGAGGCGGGGATGTTCAGCGTGGCCATGCTGTCGGAATAGCAGGCGGCCAAGCGGCCCAGGCCGCCGTTGCCCAGTCCCGCGTCCGGCTCCATCTCGAAGATGTCCGCCGGTTCCCGGCCCATGTCCTCCAGGGCGCCTGTCAGCTCCTTGCCGATGCCCAGGTTGTAGGCGTTTTTCATCAGGCTGCGGCCCAGCAGATACTCCATGGACAGGTAATGGACCTGCCGCTGCGGCTTCATTTCCCGCTGGAAAGCGATGACACGGCTCATGATCTCCCGGATCACCTGGGCGGAGGCCAGGAACACCTGTTCGTCGGTGGCGCTGGCGCCGGTGGTGCCGAAATGGGCGCAGAGCTTGTCTTCTATGGCGGCGTGCAGCTCGTCCCGTGTGATTTCTGACATATATAGAACTCCTTATGAAGATTGATAGCGTTTTTGGGCCAGACCGAGCCCCCGCCCCGCGGGGCGGGGGCTCGGCCGGAAGATGGAAGGATGGCCTGTCAGACCTTTTCGCCCTTGGGGATCACCAGGGGGATGCGGTCGGTCCCGGCCAGAAGGCTGTTTTCCGTGATGACGCAGTCCTTGTCCGCGATGACGCAGCTGAGGGCGGCGCCCTCCTGAATGACGGTGTCCTGCATGATGATGCAGTTTTTCAGTTTGGCGCCCTTGGCGATCTGGACGCCACGGAAGAGGATGCAGTGGTCCAGCTCGCCCTCCACATAGCAGCCGTCGGCGACCAGAGAGGCGTGGACCTTGGCGGTGTCGCTGTAGTAGGTGCTGACCTCGGACCGCTCCTTGGTGCGGATGGGCAGTCCGTCCGCGGGGAACAGCTCCGCCAGCATCTGGGGCTGGAACAGCTCCATACTGGCGTCGTAGTAGTCCCGCACGGAGGTGATGCGCCGGGCGTATTGGTTGTGCGCATAAATGGCGATCTTGCCGCCGTTGGCCAGATAATTGGCCAGCGCGTCCCGGTGGAAGTGGTTGTGGACCGCGTCGGAGCAGTAGTCCATCAGTTGCAGCAGGAACGTCCGTTTGAGGATATAGATCTCCCGGGAGAACAGGCCCGGTCCGGGGCCGCCCTCGGAGAACAGCAGCGTCCGGGCAAAGCCGTCGCTGTCCGGCACCAGCCGGTGATGGGGGAAGTGGCCGTAGCCCTCGGAGCAGACGGCGGTGATGTCCGCGCCGGTCTGCATATGCACCTCCACCGCCTTGCTCAGGTCGATGTTGCCCACCCAGTCGGCGGCGCACAGCACGATGTTCTCGTGGGGGATGTCGCGGATATAGGAGCTGACGGAGCGCAGGGCCTCCATGCAGCCGTTGAAGTTGCCGGAGTGGGCCTCCCGCAGGCCGAAGGGCGGCAGCAGGCGCAGTCCGCCGCTGCGGCGGGCCAGGCCCCAGTCGGCGCCGTTGGACATATGATCCAGCAGGCTCTGATAATCCCGCTCCATGATCACGCCCACGTCATGGATGCCGGCGTTCACCATCATGGACAGGGCGAAGTCGATCAGACGGTAGCGCCCGCCGAAGGGGATGGAGGCGCTGTTTCTGTGTTCGACCAGTTCCCGGAGCGCACGCTCGGAGTGGAGCGTATAAATGATTCCATGCAGATCGTTTCTCATGTCGCCACCAAATCATCATAGAGCATGGCGCCGGGCGCCACCAGCGCGCCGGGGCCAACAGTCACATCCGGGCCGCAGGTAGCTACGCCCCAGCTCTCCGTCCCGTCCGGTTCGGTGCCCACGTGGGCTCCCCGGCAGACCCGGACGTTCTCGCCCAAAATGGCGAACCGCACTTCCGCTCCGGTCTCCACATGGGCGCCGGGCATCAGCACGCTGTACTCCACGGTAGCGCCCTTCTCCACCACTACCTGATTGGACAGGACGCTGTTGAACACTTTTCCATCCAGGATGCAGCCCTCGGTGACGATGCTGTGGCGCACGTCCGCCTCCGGGCCCACCACCTGGGGCGGCCGGATGGGGCTGCGGCTCATGATGGGCCAGTCCTGATCGTACAGGTCGATCAGGTCCGGGGAGAGCATATCCATATTGGCGTCCCACAGGCTGGTGATGGTGCCCACGTCCCGCCAATAGCCCTTGAACCGGTAGGGCCAGAGCTTTTCGCCCTCCGCCAGCAGCTTGGGGATGATGTTCTTGCCGAAGTCCCGCTGGCTGTGGGGATCGGCCTCGTCTTCGATCAGGGCCTGGCGCAGCTTTTTCCAGGTGAAGATATAGATGCCCATGGAGGCCAGGTCGCTCTTGGGCTGAGGGGGCTTTTCCTCGAACTCGGTTATGTACCCGTTCTCGCCGGTGTTGAGGATACCGAAGCGGGGGGCCTCGGACATGCTCACCTGGATGACGGCGATGGTGCAGGCGGCGCCTTTTTCCTTGTGCTCCCGGAGCATGTCGGCGTAGTCCATCTTATAGATGTGGTCACCGGAGAGGATCAGCACATATTCCGGGTCCCGCACGTCGATGAAGTCGATGTTCTGGTAGATGGCGTTTGCCGTGCCGGAGAACCAGTTGCCCTTCTCCCCCGCGGACATATACGGCGGCAGGATGAACACGCCGCCGTCGTCGGCGCTCAGGTCCCAGGGCTGGCCCGTGCCAAGGTAGGCATTGAGCTTCATGGGCCGGTACTGGGTCAGCACCCCCACGGTGTCGATGCCGGAGTTGGCGCAGTTGGACAGGGGAAAATCAATGATGCGGTACTTGCCCCCGAAGGGGAGATTTGGCTTTGCTACATTGGCAGTCAGGGCATAGAGCCGGGAACCCTGGCCGCCCGCCAGCAGCATGGCGATGCATTCCTTTTTCACTGGCGAACCCCCTTTTCATATTTCATCGATATTTTTTGCGCTCCGCCGTAAGCGCAGGAATACGGAAATATCACTGCCGGTTGAACCGGTCCATGGTCCGCTCCGGCCCGTGGAGGATGTACTCCTCCACCGCCTGGGCGGCCCGGGCGCACGCCCCGGAAAAGTCCTCCCAGTCCTGGTTTTTCGGCACGCCCAGCACCCAGTCCACCTGCTCCCCGCCTCCGTGGGGAGGGGCGCCCACCCCGATGCGGACCCGGGGGAAATCCTCGCTGCCCAGGTGGGCGATGACGCTTTTCAGACCGTTGTGCCCGCCGGCGGAGCCCCGGGGGCGCACCCGCAGGCGGCCGCAGGGTAGGTTGATGTCGTCGGACACCACGATCACCCGCTCCGGGGGCAGCTTATAAAACCGGGCGGCCTGGCCCACGGCCTGGCCCGACTCGTTCATATATGTCTGGGGCTTCATCAGCAGCACGCCCGCCCCGCCCAGCTCGATCCGGCCCGTCATGGCCCGGAAGCGCAGCCGGGCGATCTTCACGCCCTTTTCCCGGGCCAGCTCGTCCGCCGCCAGAAACCCGGCGTTGTGCCGGGTGCCGGTGTAGCGGGGCCCCGGGTTGCCCAGGAACACCGCCAGCCATTGGACGCTGCCGCCCGTGCCGAACATCAGTCGAACAGGGACGAGAGGGACTCGTCCTCGTAGATCCGGTGGATGGACGCGGCAAAGATCGGCGCGGCGGAGAGATAGCGGATCTTCTCCACCTGGGGCTGATCCTTGGGGTAGGGGATGGTGTCGAACAGCAGCAGCTCCTCCAGCGCGCTGGACTCGATCCGCTCCAGGGCGGGGCCGGACAGCACGCCGTGGCTGGCGCAGGCATAGACCTTGTTGGCGCCGCCCAGCTCCTTGAGGGCCCTGGCCGCTCCGACCAGGGAGCCGGCGGTATCCACCATGTCGTCCAAGATGATGACGTTTTTGCCCTCCACGTTGCCGATCAGGTTCATCACCTCGGATTGGTTGGCCTTCTCCCGGCGCTTGTCCACGATGGCCAGGCCCACGCCCAGCTTCATGGCAAAAGTCCGGGCCCGGGCCACGCTGCCCACGTCCGGAGATACGACCATATACTGGCCGCTGGCCAGATCAAAACGCTTTTTATAGTGGTTGGCGAACAGGGGCCCGCCGGAGAGATTGTCCACGGCGATGTCGAAAAAGCCCTGGATCTGGGGGGCGTGCAGGTCCATGGTCAGGACCCGGTCCGCGCCGGCCTGGGTGATGAGGTTCGCCACCAGCTTGGCGGAGATGGGATCGCGGCTCTTGGCTTTCCGGTCCTGCCGGGCATAGCCGAAATAGGGCATCACGGCGGTGATCCGGCCGGCGGAGGCCCGGCGCATGGCGTCGGTCATCACCAGCAGCTCCATCAGGTTGTCGTTAACGGGACCGCATGTGGACTGGACCAAAAACACGTCCGCCCCGCGCACAGGCTCGTAGACGGACACAGAGCATTCCCCATCCGCGAAGTGGGTGCATACGGCGTCGCCCAGCGAGATGTTCAGGTTGTCGCATATCCCCTGGGCCAGGGCGGGATTGGCATTTCCGGTGAAGACCTTGATCTCTTTCCCGTGTGAAATCATAAATTACCCCCTGCCGGAACCGGCATATTTATTTTTCTATCGTCATCATAGCCAACGGCTATGATATCGTCCACTCTATATTCCACATTATAGCAAAGCCTTCCTCCAAATGGAAGAGGTTTGTTATTTTCTTTGCAAATAATACTCGACAAAAATTTACCAGTTCTTTGGAAATCATCCACAATTTATGCCGGCTGCGCCGGCGTTGACAACCGCCGCCTCAGAGCATATACTGCTGGGGATGAAAACGACGGGAGGAAGGGATCATGTCCGCTTCAGCCATGGGGGATATCCCCTATTTTGACGCTCACTGCGACACCGTCAGCCGCTGCGCCCACGGGGGACAGAGCCTGCGGGAAAACGGGGGCCAGCTGGACCTGGTCCGGCTGAGCCGCTTCCAAAAAGCGGTGCAGGTATTTGCCATTTTCGCCGACAGCGGCCGGGTCCCGGGGGATCTGGCCGGCGAGTGCCGCCGGCAGAGGGACGTGTTTGCCGGGGAGCTGGAAAAGAACGCGGACCTGGCGGTCCGGTGCGCCACCGCGGCGGACATCGCCGCCGCCCTGGCCGCCGGGAAAACGGCGGCGCTGCTCTCCGTGGAGGGCGGGGAGCTGCTGGGGTGCGAGCCGGCCATGCTGGAGCAGGCGGCCGGCTGGGGCGTGCGGCTGGTGAACGTGACGTGGAACCACGCCAACGCCCTGTCCGGGTCCAACGTGGAACGGCCGGAGCAGGGGCTCACGGACCGGGGCCGGGCCTTTGTCCGGGAGGCGGCCCGGCTGCAGATCCTGCCGGACGTGTCCCATTTGTCCGACGCCGGGTTCTGGGACCTGGCGGAGATGGCCCTGGGGCCTCTGGTGGCCAGCCACTCCAACGCCAGGGCGGTCTGCGGACACAGCCGGAACCTGACGGATGACATGTTCCGGGCCGTCCGGGACAGCGGCGGCGCCGCGGGACTGAATATGTACGAGGACTTCATCGGCGGGACCGGCGGCCTGGAGGACGCGGTGCGCCATGTGGACCATTTCATGGACCTGGACGGCGCCAAAACGCTGGCTCTGGGCGGCGATTGGGACGGGTGCCGCCTGGCCTTTGGCTGGCAGGGGGTACAGGACCTGCCCCGGCTGTGGGACGCCCTGGCGGAGCGGGGCTACGACCGGGGGACGCTGGAGGACATCTTCTTCAACAACTGGCTGCGCGTACTGGGCTGAAAAAAGGATCACCGTGGACTTCCGGCAGCGCGCCGGGGGTCCACGGTGTTTTCGGGGCGGCCGTCAGTCCAGGCCCCGCTCCTTTTTCAGCAGCCGGATGTCCCGTCCGGCAAAAGAGAGGATCTGATATTCCCCCTCCAGGCGGGATACGATCTGGGGGGTATAGCGGGCGGCCATCTCGGCGGCGGACAGGTTGGTGCTGATGACGGTCTTCTTCCGGTCCACCAGCCGGGTGTTGATCAGCGTATACAGGGCGCTGCGGGTAAATTCTGAGACCATCTCCGTGCCCAGGTCGTCCAAAATGAGCAGGTCGCATCCCATCAGCCGCCGGACCTTTCCGTCGGCCTGGGCGGCCTCCTCCCCGTCGTGGGAGAATTTCTGCCGCTCGAAGGCGGTCAGGGCCGACACCGCGGACGCATAGACCACGGAAAAGCCCTGCTGCGCCACTTCCCGGGCGATGCAGGCGGACAAAAAGGTCTTGCCCAGACCCGTGCCGCCCCGGAACAGGTAATTCTCCCGCCGGCGGCCGAAGTCCAGGGCGTAATCGTAACAGATGCCGAACACCGTTTCCATCTGCGCCCGGGGAGAGACCCCGGAGGCGGGGTCGGGCCGGTCGTCGTAAAGGCCCAGATCGAAGGTGCCGAAGCTCTCGCTGCCCAGCAGCAGCAGCTCCGACAGCTCCCGGGTCTGCGCTTTGTCGTACAGCTTTTTCAGGCAGGAGCACATCCGCCCCTCCACATAGCCGGTGTCCCGGCATTTGGGGCAGCTCCAGGCCCCGTCCAGCCAGTTGATGGGCCAGCCGTTCTCCACCAGCAGCTCCGCCCGGCGGGCCTGCAGGTCCAGGCTCTCCGCCCGGAGCCGGTCCAGGTCCGGACCGTCGCCAAGGGCCGCCACCGCCGCCAGCGGCACCAGCGCGGCGATGCGCTCGTCCAGCCGCCGCAGCTCCGGCACCCGGGCATAGGCCGTTTCGTGGCGGAGCCGGTCCGTCTGTACGGCCGCCCGGCGGATATTCTCTTTTTCCTCTCTGGCCTGGGCCAGCAGCTTTCCGTCCATGGCTGTGTCCTCAACGGTTCTTCATTCGTTCCCGGAGCTTCTTCATCCGTTCCAGCTCTCCGGCGTCGGGAGCGGACCCGGCGGCCTGCCGGGGCGGAAGGGGCGCGGCCGGGTTCTTGCGGTCCTTCTGCTCGATGTCGGCCACGGTGTGCAGGCCCTTGCTGTGCCAGGAGCGGACGATGGAGTCCATATATTTCCACTTCAGCGCCCCGGTGTTGGTGACGGTCCGGTCCGCCGCCAGAGCCAGGGGCTCCGGGCCGAAGCCCAGCTCGATCCACTGGTCGATGTACCGCCGCTCCGTGGCCGTCAGATCCCTGCCCCGGATGCCCAGGGCCTGCTGGATCTCCCCGGTCAGGCTCTTGCGCCGGTCCAGCTCCGCCAGCCAGCTCTCCGCCTGCTCATAGGTGACGATCTCCCGGTCGAACCAGCTGTACGCCTCCTTTTCGATGGCGGCGAAGCCCAGGTTCCGCCCGGCGCCGTAGCGCTGCTCGTGCTCCTCCCGGCAGTGGTGGATCAGCAGCATGATCACCTCCGGCGGCAGGGCCAGATCGTCGTAGATGCCGAACAGCTTTTTCAGATCTGTGGAGCTCAAAAGCCGCCCCAGCGCGGTCTGGGCCTCCTTCACCAGGTCCCGGAAGGCCGGGTCCGACTGGCTGCGGCGCACCACGTCCGCCGCCCGGTATTCGGGCGGCTCCCGGGCGGGCTGGACGTCCCGGTCCGCCATATCCAGCAGACCCATCCGCTCCAACCGCCGGGCGATGGCCTGTACCGCCCGGACGGACAGCCGCAGCTCTCCCGCGGCCTGCTCCAGATCCAGGACCCCGCCCCCCTTGACCAGGTACAGATACAGCAGCGCGCAATCGCCGTCGCCGGCTTCCAGAAGGCGGTCCGCGTCCCGCAGAGGCACCGCCAAAAGGCGGGGGCTGTTCAGTTTCAGCTTGGCGTCGTCCATGGCTCGTCCCTTGTCTTTGGTATGATCTTCTACATTATAACATCAACCGGGACCAGTTACAAGTTTTGCTTGTTTATGCTATAATGGCCGCAAGCGGCCATTATATTTGATTTACGGCGTTTTGCTCCCGGCGAAGCCGGGACCGCAAAACATGCCCCCTTACCGCGGAACGACAACGACAGGAGGACGGACGATGGAACGCCTGATCGATCTGCATGTACACACCACGGCGTCGGACGGGACCCTGACGCCCCGCCAGACGGTGGCGCTGGCCCGGGAAACGGGCCTGGCCGCCATCGCCGTGACCGACCACGACACCGCCTCCGGCCTGGCCGAGGCGCTGGCGGCGGGAGAGGCGCTGGGGGTGGAGGTGGTCCCCGGCGTGGAGGTCTCCGCCGGGTATCTGGGCCAGGGCGTACACATCCTGGGCTATTTCATCGACCCGGCCGCCCCCGCCCTGGCCGAGGCGCTGGACTGGTTCCGGCGGGAGCGGGAGCGCCGCAACACGGCCATCGTGGACGCCATGGCGGCGGACGGCTTTCCCCTTTCCATGGACCGGCTGAGGGCCTCCTTTCCCGGGGCGGTCCTGGGCCGGCCCCACATCGCCTCCCTGCTGGTGAAGGCGGGCTGCGCGTCCTCGGTGGAGGAGGCGCTGACCCGGTGGCTGAACAAGGGCGGCGTCTATTACCAGCCCCGGCGGCGCATGCCTCTGGAGCAGGCGGTCGAGGCCATCCGAAGCGCCGGGGGCCTGGCCGCCATCGCCCATCCGCTGCAGTACGGCTACGAGGGCGGGGCGCTGGAGGCCTTCATCCGCGCCTGTACCGAGGCGGGATGCCGGGCCATGGAGTGCGTCTATTCCGGCTATGGCCCGGAGCGGCGGGAGCTTCTGACCGGTCTGGCGGCCCGGTTCGGCCTGGCCGTGTCCGGCGGCAGCGATTTCCACGGCGAGCGCAAGCCCCGCATCCGGCTGGGCCGGGGCATAGACGGAGAGGTGCGCGTGCCGGCGTCGGCGCTGGACGAGCTCCGGCGGGTCAAATTTTAAGTTTTTGTAAAGGCTTCCTGAAATCGGGATTTTCTCTTGTTTTGTCAGAGGTTTACGTTTATAATGTAAAAGATTATATGGTCTTTTATGGTCTTTGGACTGGCACCTGCCCGGCCGCCTGCGGCCGGATGAACACGAGGGATTTATGCTGCAGATTCTTGCGCCTGCCGGGAGCACGGAGGCGGTGATCGCCGCCGTGCAGAGCGGAGCGGACACGGTATATATGGGCCGGGGGCTCACCGCCCTGGGCAAGGGCGACCAGCCCCTGGAACGGGAGGGGCTGGCCCAGAGCATCCGCTACTGCCGGGTGCGGGGTTGCCTGGCGGCGGTGGCCGTGGAGGCGCTGTATACGGACGAGACCCTGCCCCAGGCCCTGGATCTGGCGCTGTTTGCCGCCCGGGAGGGCGCGGGGGCGCTGGTGGTCCGGGACACGGGCCTGATTTCGGCGCTGCGCCAGACTCTGCCGGACATGCCCCTGTGGGGCGGCCTGCGCCTGGGGCTGAGCAACCTGGACAGCGTGGCGGCCGCGGCCGCCATGGGTCTGAGCCGGGTGATCCTGGCCCCGGAGCTGAGCGCGGACCAGGTGGCCGCCATCGCCAAGGCGTCGCCCATCCCGGTGGGGGTGTGCGTCCACGGGCCGGTGTGCGTGGCCCACAGCGGCCGCTGCTACATAGGGGCCATGGCCCATGAACACCGGGGGGACGGGTGCCTGCGCTGCGCCCAGCCCTGCCGGGGCCGGTTCTCCCTGGGCGGACGGATGGACGAGCATCCCCTGTCCATGGCGGACGTGTGCCTGATCGACCGGCTGGAGGAGCTGGAGGCCGCCGGGGTGGCCTTCGCCGCCATCGAGGGGCGGGACCGCCGCCCCGAATATGTGGCCTATGCCACCCGGCTGTATGCCCGGGCGATCCGGGAAAAGCTGCCCCCCTCGCCGGAGGAGCGGGATTATCTGGCCGGCGCCTTCGGCGCCACGGGCCTGTCCGACGGCTATTTCACCGGCCAGGCGGGGCCGGATATGTTCGCCCCCGCGCCGGAGCGGGACAAGGTCCCGTCCCGGTTCTATACGGAGGTGCGCCGCGGTTACATGAGCGGCGAGTTGCGCCGGGTGCCGGTGAAGTTTTACGCGGTGCTGGAGCCGGGCAAGCCCGCCCTGTTCGCCGCGGAGGACGAACAGGGCAGCCGGGCGGTGCACAGGGGCTTTGAGCCCATCGACCTGGGCCGCCAGGGCATATCCGACAGCCGCGTCCGGGAGATCCTGCAGCGCACGGGCGGGACGCCCTTTCACTGCACCTATGTCAAATGCGCCGTGGCCCCGAACCTGGACTATCCCGACGAGGCGGTGGAAGACGCCCGGCGGGATCTGCTGGCCCAGATCAGCGACAAGAGCCGGGAACCGGTGACCGTCCGGGTGGAGGAGCGCCCTCTCCGGCCGGAGAACCAGCTCCCGCCGGGGCCGCCCAAGCTGATATTGCAGGTGTCCTCCGAGTCCCAGCTGACGCCGGAGCTGGCCGGCATGGGGGCGGAGCTGCTCTATGTGCCGGCGGAGGTGCTGGCGGCCGGAGCGCCGGGGGTGGAGCATTTCCGCTCCCGGGGGACAAAGATCGCGGCGGTGCTGCCGCCGGTGGTTTCCGAGGCGGAGATGCCGGTGCTGGCGGAGCTTTTGGCCGCGCTCCAAGCCATGGGCGTGCGCCAGGTGCTGGCCGGGAGCCTGGGGCTGCTGCCGGCGGCCCGGCGGGCGGGCATGGCCGTGCGGGGGGATCTGGCCCTGAACGTGGCCAACTCCCTGGCCCTGGACCGGCTGGGCCGGGCGGGGCTGATCTCCGTCACCGCCTCCTGTGAGATGACCGCCCGGCAGATCGCCGGGATGGCCAAGTCCGCCCCCACCGAGATGGTGGTCTACGGCCGGGTGCCGGTGATGGTGACGGATCACTGCCTGATCCGCAACAGCGCCGGGCGGTGCGCCTGCTCCACCCCTGCCTCCATGGGGGACGCCTTTGGAGGCGTATACCCGGTGGCGAAGGAGTTTGGCTGCCGGAACACGGTCTATGACAGCCGGAAGATCTTCCTGGCCGACCACCCGGAGATATATGCCGGGGCGGGGCTGTGGGGCCTGCGGCTGCTGTTCACCACCGAGAGCCCCCGGGAGTGCGTGCAGGTGACCCAGCGGTACCGGGAGCAAAACGACTATGTGCCGATCAACGCCAGCCGGGGGGCCTATCAGAAAGGAGCGCTATGGAGCTGATCCTTGCCTCCACCTCCCCCAGAAGGCGGCAGCTGATGGAAACGCTGGGGCTGCCGTTCCGGATCATCCCCGCCCCGGGGCCGGAGGTGCCGCCCGACGAGGCGGAGGCGGGCCGGACGGCCTGGTATCTGTCCCAGCAAAAGGCCAGGCAGGTGGCCGAAGCCCATCCCGAGGCGCTGGTGATCGGCGCGGACACGGTGGTGGGCGTAAACGGGATGATCCTGGGCAAGCCCCATGACGTGGCGGACGCCCGGCGGATGCTGCGGCTGCTCTCCGGCCGGGAGCACCAGGTCTACACCGGCGTGAGCCTGGTGCGGTACGGCGTGTATCCCGCCGTCCAGTCTTACAACGACACCCGCATGGCCGTGACGAAGGTGTTCTTCCGGGAGCTGACCGACGCCGAGATCGACAGCTATGTGGCCACCGGCGAGCCTATGGACAAGGCCGGGGCCTATGGCTACCAGGGCCGGGCGGGGCTTTTTGTGGAGCGGATCGAGGGGGACTACTACAACGTGGTGGGTCTGCCCCTGTGTCTTTTGGGGGAAATGCTTTCAGAAGCGGGAGTCAAGTTGGTTTGAAAGAATACATCAGAAAATATGGCCTGCGGGTAGGCGCAGTGGTGGTGGCCGTGGTGCTGATAGCGGTGCTGGCCACCGTGCTGCTGGGCGGCCGGGCGGGACTGCTGGCCAACGTGACCGGTTCTCTGTCCGGCGCGGTGGGCCAGGCGGCCTCCTCCGCCATCGAGTGGATCGAGGGCATCTATGGCTATATCTACGAATATGACCAGCTGGTGGCGGACAACAACGCCCTCCGGGCCCAGCTGGCCCAGGCCCAGCAGGCGGCCATCAGCGCCTCCGAGTTCCAGGAGGAGAACATCCGGCTGCGGGAGCTGCTGGGCTTCGCGGAAAAGCATACCGACTATGTGATGGAGTCCGCCAAGATCACGGAGTGGTCCAGCTCCAACTGGGAGAGCACCTTCCGCATCTCCAAGGGCTCGTCCAACGCCACCAACCCCATCGAGGTGGGCGACTGCGTCATCACCGAGTACGGCGCGCTGGTGGGCCAGGTCATCGAGCTGGGGGACACCTGGTGCACGGTGCGTACCGTGGTCGACTCCGGCATCGACGTGGGCGCGCTGGTGGGCGAAGCCGGCGCGGTGGGGATGTGCGTGGGCGAGTTCTCCCTGATGCAGAACAACGAGCTGCGCCTGACCTATCTGTCCGAGAACGCCCAGCTGGTGGAGGGCGAGGCGGTGCTCACCTCCGGCAGAGGCTCCATTCCCCAGGGACTGATCATCGGCTATATCAGCGCCGTGCTCAGCGAGGGCAACGGCCAGACCATCTACGGCGTGGTAGAGCCGGCCTGTGACCTGGGCAGTCTGACACAGGTGTTCATCATCACCGACTTCACCGTTCAGGAGTAAGCATTATGCTGCTTGACTTGATAGACCTGTCCAAGCTGCGCCGGGCCATCGCCTACGGGCTGCTGCTGGTGGTGCTGTTCTCCCTGCAGAACCTGGTGGCGGTGCGCTTTACGCTGTGGGGCGTGCGGGCCATGCTGGTGCCGTCGGCGGTGGTGGCGGTGGGCCTGTTCGAGGGCGGCCTTTGGGGCGGCTTCGTCGGGCTGACGGCGGGGATCTTCTCCGACATCGCCTATACCGACCAGGTGGCGCTGTTCACCGTACTGCTCCCCGCCGCCGGTTTTTTCTCCGGCGTGCTGGGAAAATATATGCTCCACAAGGGTTTCGTGTCCTATATGACGCTGACCCTGGCGGCGCTCGCCGTGGTGGCCTTCTGCCAGATGTTCCGGTTCCTGTTTTTCCTGGACGGGGACGTGAAACTGTTTCGGACGGCCCTTCTGGGGGCGGGCGCGAATTGGCCCGTGTGGCGCACGGGGCTGATCCAGACGGCATACAGCCTGGTCTGGGCCATGCCCATTTACATCCCCTGCAAACTGATCGCTTCCCGGCCGATGGGCCGGTGAGGCGCGGAAAGGAACCAGATGAGAAAGCTGATCAGTCCGGGACGGCTGGCCTTTTTGGGGCTGGTGGTGGCGGCGGTGTTGGCGACGTTTTTCGTCACGCTGTACCAGCTGCAGATCGTGGGCGGCAACCAGGCCTATGAGGAGTCCACCCACTCCATCGTCACCGAGAAGACCGTCATCGCCGCCCGGGGGAACATCATGGACCGCTACGGCCGGCTGCTGGTGTCCAACCGGAACTGCAACAATCTGCTCATCGACGTGGACGAGCTGTTCTATTCCGGCCTGGACAACGACGAGATCAACGCCGACATCCTGGAGATGTGCCAGATCATCGAGGCCAACGGCGACCACTATAACGACGAGCTGCCCATCAGCGCCTCCACCCCCTGGCAGTTCACCGATATGTCCGCCACCCAGCGGCTGCTGCTGGAGGCGTGGCTGAAGGCGAACAAGCTGGACGAGGACGCCACCGCCGTGGAGGTGATGGCCAACATGCGCACCCGCTACGGCATCGACGGCAACTACACCGCCGACGAGATGCGCATCATCTCCTCCATCCGCTATGCGGTCAACGTCCGCTACGACATCGCCACCGCCGACTATATCTTCGCCCAGGATGTGAACATCAACACCATCACCTCCCTCATGGAGGCGGACCTGCCCGGCGTGGACGTGCAGGTGGGTTATATCCGGGAATACAACACCGCCTATGCCCCCCATGTGCTGGGCTATACCGGCCTTATGACGGCGGAGGAATATGATACCTACAAGGAAAAGGGCTATCCTATGGACGCCACGGTGGGCAAGTCCGGCGTGGAGGCGGCCTTTGAGTCCCTGCTCCACGGGGTGGACGGCAAGGCCAAGCTCACCAGCACCAGCGAGGGCGTCATCACCAGCACCGTCTATACCGAGATCCCCCAGCCCGGAAACAACATCTATCTGACGCTGGACATCGAGCTGCAGAGCGCCGCCGAGACCGCCTTGGCCAGCTATATCACCACCACCAACGCGGAAACGGAGCGGAACAACGCCCAGCTGCAGGCGGAGGGGAATCTGAAAGATATGAAGGAGCTGATCAAGGGCGGCGCCCTGGTGGCCATAGACGTGCGCACCGGCGAGCCGCTGTGCATCGCCAGCTACCCCACCTATAACCTGCAGACCTTCCTGCGGGACTACAGCGCCCTGCAGGAGGACGAGGGGACGCCCATGCTGAACCGGGCCCTCCAGGGCCTTTACTCCCCCGGCTCCACCTTCAAGCCCTGCATGGCCCTGGCGGCCCTGACGGAGGGCTTCATCGACGGGAAGACGGAGATTGTCTGCACCGGCGTGTATAAAAAATACCAGGACGCGGGTTATGCCCCCGGCTGTACCGGCAGCCATGGCTCTCTCACGGTGGATAAGGCGCTGACCTACAGCTGCAACTTCTTCTTCTACACCGTGGGCGATACCATCCAGATCAAGAACATCGACAAATACGGCGCCCTTCTGGGCCTGGGCGAGCCCTCCGGCATCGAGCTGTACGAAGAGACCGGCCAGGTGGCCTCCCCGGAGTACAAGGCCTGGCGCTATGCCGGACAGCGCAACGCCGCCTGGTATGCCGCCGACACCATCCAGGCCTCCATCGGCCAGGGCTTCACCCTGGTGACGCCCATCCAGCTGGCCCGGTACGCGGCGGCCATCGCCAATTCCGGCACCACCTACAGCTGCTCCATCCTCAAGTCCGCCTCCAGCTATGACTATTCCGAGAGCGTGTATGAGCGGGAGCCGGAGGTGGTCAGCCAGGTGAAGAGCTCCCAGGCCACCTGGGACCTGATCCACTCCGGGATGCGGGGGGCCATCACCAACGGTACCGCCCGTATGGAGTTTTTCGGTTTCCCCTACACCGTGGCGGCCAAGACCGGTACCACCGAGACCGGCTTCGGCACCAACGACGCCTTCTTCATCTGCTACGCCCCCTATGAGGACCCGGAGATCGCCGTGGCGGTGGCGCTGGAGAAGGGAGCCCGCGGCGCCAGCCTGGGCTATATGGCCAGGGACGTGCTGCAATACTATTTTGATTTCAAAGAGAGCACCCAGCAGACGGAGCAGGAGCTGACCCTCCTCCACTGACGGGAAGAGCCGGAAAAAACCTTGCCTCGGCAAGTGGAATCCTATAGATCGGAGAGTGTTTATGAATATCGCACTGATGGCCCATGACGGGAAGAAGGAACTGATGGTGCAATTCTGCATCGCCTACAGCGGCATCCTTGCCGAACACAACATCATTGCCACCAACACCACCGGAAAGCTGGTGAGCGAAGCCACGGGCCTGCCCATCGAGCTATATATGAACGCCACCCAGGGCGGCGTGCAGCAGATCGGCGCCCGCATCGCCTATAACGAGATCGACCTGGTGATGTTTTTCGCCGATCCCTACCACCCGGAGCTGTTCGGCCCGGTGAATGAGATCGCGCTGCTCTGCGCCGCCCATAACATCCCCTTCGCCTCCAATATGGCCACGGCGGAGGTGCTGGTCCAGGGCCTGCGCCGGGGCGACTTCGCCTGGCGCGACATCGTCAACCCCAAGGCCAGGAAAAAATAAGGACAAAAACCAGCTGGGCGGCGGCCGGACAGGCTGCCGTCCGCCATGAGGAGCGAATATGGAACGGATCAAACCCCGGACCCTGTCCGGGTTCATGGAGCTTTTGCCCGGGCCCCAGGCCCGGATGGACGCGGTGCTCGACGTGCTGCGCCGGACGTATGCCCTGTACGGCTTCACCTCCATCGACACGCCGGTGATCGAGCCGGCGGAGGTGCTGCTGGCCAAGGGCGGCGGGGAAACGGAAAAACAGATATACCGCTTCACCAAGGGGGACAGCGACCTGGCCCTGCGGTTCGACCTGACGGTGCCGCTGGCCAAGTATGTGGCCATGAATTACGGCCAGCTGGCCTTCCCCTTCCGCCGGTATCAGATCGGCAAGGTCTACCGGGGCGAGCGGGCCCAGCGGGGCCGGTTCCGGGAGTTTTACCAGGCGGACATCGACGTGATCGGCGACGGGAGCCTGGACGTGGCCAACGAGGCGGAAATGCCCGCCATCATCTGCCAGACCCTGCGGAACCTGGGGCTGGAGCGGTTCTGCATCCGCATGAACAACCGCAAGGTGCTCAACGGGCTGTTTGAATACCTGGGCATCGGCGGCCAGTCGGCGGCGGTGATGACCGCGGTGGACAAGCTGGAGAAGATCGGGCCGGAGAAAGTGAAGGCCATCCTGGAGGAGCTGGGCATGGCGCCGGAAAAGGCGGAGGAGCTGCTGGAGATCCTGCGCTCGGCGGAGCCCATCGCCACCCTGGAGGCCCTGGCGGGGAAATGCCCGGCGCTGGATCAGGGCCTGGCCGAGCTGAAGGCTGTCACCGGCCTGCTGCCGGGGCTGGGCGTGCCGGAGGACAAGTGGCGGGTGGATCTGACCATCGCCCGGGGCCTGGACTATTACACCGGCACGGTGTATGAGACCGTCCTGACCGACTATCCGGAGGTGGGCAGCGTCTGCTCCGGCGGACGGTACGACGACCTGGCGGGGTATTACACGGACAAAAAGCTGCCGGGCGTGGGCCTGTCCATCGGGGTGACCAGGCTGTTCTACATCCTCCAGGAGCAGGGGATTCTCAACGACGAGCTGCCCACCGCTCCCTGCGACGCGCTGGTGATCCCCCTGGAGGAGGATCTGGATTACGCCGTGCGCTGCGCCGCCGCCCTGCGCGCCGAGGGGGTCCGGACCCAGGTATACGCGGAAAAGAAGAAGACAAAGGCGAAATTTGCCTATGCCGATAAGCTGGCGATCCCCTATGCCGTGGTGGTGGGGGAGAGCGAGCGGGCGGCCGGGACCGTGGGGCTGAAGGACCTGCGCTCCGGCGGCCAGGTGACCGTGTCCTGCGGGGAGGCGGCCGCCATCCTTCGGGAGAACTTGAATAAGCCGGTCAGACCGGTGAAGGAGAAAACGATATGACACAAATGCGCACCCATACCTGCAACGAGCTGCGGCTGGAAAACGCCGGGCAGAAGGTGACCATCGTGGGCTGGCTGGAGAACGTCCGGGAAGTGGGCTCCGCCCTGGCCTTCGCGGTGATCCGGGACTTTTACGGCACCACCCAGGTGGTGGCCGAGACGGAGGACATGGTCAAATGCTTCCGGGCCATCACCAAGGAGAGCACCGTTTCCGTTTCCGGCACGGTCCGGGAGCGGGACAGCAAAAATCCCAAGCTGCCCACCGGGGACATCGAGGTGGTGCCCGAGACCGTGGAAGTGCTGGGCCGCTGCCATTATAACGAGCTGCCCTTTGAGATCAACCGCAGCCGGGAGGCGGACGAGGCCATCCGGCTGAAGTATCGCTATCTGGACCTGCGCAACCCGGCGGTGAAGAAGAACATCATCCTGCGGTGCAACGTGGTGGCGGCGCTGCGCAGCGCCATGCTCGCCCACGATTTTCTGGAGATCACCACCCCCATCCTCACCGCCTCCAGCCCGGAGGGCGCCCGGGATTACCTGGTGCCGGCCCGGAAGCATCCGGGCAAGTTCTACGCCCTGCCCCAGGCCCCCCAGCAGTTCAAGCAGCTTCTGATGACCTCCGGCTTTGACCGCTACTTCCAGATCGCCCCCTGCTTCCGGGACGAGGACGCCCGGGGCGACCGGTCCCCCGGCGAGTTCTATCAGCTGGATATGGAGATGGCTTTTGCCGGACAGGAGGACGTGTTCGCCGTCATCGAGGACGTGCTGCCGCCCATCTTCGCCAAATACGGCGTCTATGACGTGGCCTCCCGGCCGCCGTTCCGGCGCATCAGCTACAACGACGCCATGGACACCTACGGCACCGACAAGCCGGATCTGCGCATCGACCTGACGGTGAAGGACATGACCGCCCTGGCCCGCCAGACCGAGGGCTTTGAGCCCTTCGCCCAGGCCGGAGCCGTAAAGATCGTGCCCTGCACCGGCGCGGCGCTGACGAGGAAGCAGATCGACAAGCTCTGCGACGACGTGGCCGTCCAGGCGGGAGCGAAGCCCTACTGGGTGCGGATGGACGAAAACGGCGCTCTGGTGGGCGGCGTGGCCAAGTTCCTGGCCGGCCATGAGCAGGCGCTGAAGGACCTGGGCATGGTCCCCGGCAGCCTGGGGCTGATCGCCGCCGGGACCCCCGACGCGGCCCGCAAGACCGCGGGGGTGGCCCTGAAGATGCTGGGCGCGGCGGTGCCCGGCCATATGGACGAGGCCCGGTACGAATTCTGCTGGATCGTGGACTTCCCTATGTTCGAGATCGGGGAGGAATCCGGCCAGCTGGAGTTCTGCCACAACCCCTTCTCCATGCCCAACGGCGGGCTGAAGATCCTGGAGCAGGCGGAAAAGGGCGAGGTGGACCCGCTGGACATCTACGCCTACCAGTACGATCTGGTGTGCAACGGCGTGGAGCTTTCCTCCGGCGCGGTGCGCAACCATGACCCCGACATCATGGTCAAGGCCTTCGAGATGGTGGGCCTGGGGGAGGCGGACGTGAAGGCCAAGTTCCCCGCCATGTACAACGCCTTCTGCTATGGCGCGCCCCCTCACGCGGGCATCGCCCCCGGCGTGGACCGGATGGTGATGCTCCTGGCCGGCGAGCCCTCCATCCGGGAGATCATCCCCTTCCCCATGAACAAGAACGCCCAGGACGTGATGATGGGCGCCCCCTCCGCCGTGGAGCAAAAGCAGCTGGACGAGCTGCATATCGCCGTCGTCGAAACACCCTAAGCTGGTCCTCCCATTGCCGCAAGCGGCAAGGGGAGGACAGCCCGGGGGTCTCTCCTCTCCCCACGGGAAACGCTTTGCTGGTTTCCCGTGGGGACCCCGTTCGATATAGTGCCCTTCGGGCATATGAAATGAAAGGAGTATCCGGCTCATGTACGCACGCATCCGTTCCCTTGGCATCAAAGGAATAGGCGGCTACGAGGTGGAGCTGGAGACATCCATCACCTCCGGCCTGCCCCGCCTGGACATGGTGGGCCTGCCCGACGCCGCCGTGAAGGAGGCCGCGGACCGGGTCCGGGCGGCCATCAAGCACAACGGCTGGGATTTTCCGGTCAGCCGCATCACGGTCAACTTGGCCCCGGCGGACACGAAAAAGGCCGGCACGGTCTATGATCTGCCGGTGCTGCTGGGCATCCTGACGGCCACCGGCCAGTGCCGGGCCCCCGAGCAGGACGATATGTTTTTCGGCGAGCTGTCCCTGACGGGACAGCTCCGGCCTGTTTCCGGGGCGCTGCCCATGGCGCTGGCGGCGGAGGCCGCCGGGGCGAAGCGGCTGTTCGTGCCCCGGGACAACGCCGCCGAGGCGGCGTTTGCCCAGGGCGTGGAGGTCTATCCCGTGGAGAACGTCCGCCAGCTGGCGGACCATCTGGCGGGGGAACAGGCCATCCTGCCCGCCGCCCCGGGGGTCCTGGACCCGGACAGCGTTCCCGTGCCGGACTTTTCCGAGGTAAAGGGCCAGGAGAACGTGAAGCGGGCGCTGGAGGTGGCCGCCGCCGGCGGCCACAACGTGCTGATGGTGGGCCCGCCGGGGGCGGGCAAATCCATGCTGGCCAAGCGCCTGCCCGGCATCCTGCCGGACCTGACCCGGGACGAGGCCCTGCGCACCACGGCCATCTGGTCGGTGGCGGGACTGACCAGCCCCGCCGCGCCGGTGGTCCTCCGGCGGCCCTTCCGGGCCCCCAACCAGACCGCCTCCCGCCAGGCCCTGTCCGGCGGGGCGGACCTTCGGCCCGGGGAGATGAGCCTGGCCCACAACGGGGTGCTGTTTCTGGACGAGCTGCCGGAGTTCCACCGGGACGTGATCGACTTGCTGCGCCAGCCCTTGGAGGAGGGGGAGGTCACCGTTTCCCGGGCCGGCGGGTCTGTCACCTACCCCAGCCGGTTCATGCTGGTGTGCGCCATGAACCCCTGCCGCTGCGGCTGGTATGGCCACCCCTCGGGCCGCTGCCGGTGTTCGCCCCGCTCTGTGGCGGAGTACCAGGGCAAGATCTCGGGGCCGCTGCTGGACCGGATCGACATTATGGTGGAGGTCCCGGCCCTGGAGTACGACCAGCTGGAGGCCAAGCCCAGCGGAGAGAGCTCCGCCGCCATCAAGGCCCGGGTGGATGCCGCCCGCGCCATCCAGCGGGGCCGGTTCGCCGGCACAGAGGTGGGAGAGAACGCCCGGATGGGCCCGGCGGCGCTGGAGCGGTTCTGTGCGCTGGACCCGGAGGGCTCGGCCCTGATGAAGGGAGCCTATGAGGCCCTGGGCCTCACCGCCCGGAGCTATGACCGCATCCTGCGGGTGGCCCGGACCATCGCGGATCTGGACGGCGCCGAATCCATCGGCCCCATGCATCTGGCGGAGGCCATACAGTACAGAACGTCGTCGGCGCTCGCGAAATAGGCCTCCCTTTGCCGCCAAGCGGCAAAGACCATGATAACATCCCGATCGGAGAGATCCATTTATGACCGATATGATCCTTCTGAAGGAGGGCGAGGTGGTCCTGAAGGGCCTGAACAAGCGCTCCTTCGAGCAAAAGCTCCTCAGCAACATCCGCCGCCGCATCCGGCGATTCGGCCGCTTTGAGGTGATCGCCCACCAGTCCATCATCTACGTGGAGCCCCAGAGCGGGGACTGCGACGTGGACGGGGCCTTCGAGGCCCTGGAAAAGGTCTTTGGCATCATGACCATGACCCGGGCCGCCGCCTGCGAAAAGACCCCGGAGGCCATTCTGGCAAAGGCCAAAGAATACCTGTTCGACCAGCTGTCGGCGGCAAAGACCTTCAAGGTGGAATCCCGCCGGGGGGACAAGTCCTTCCCCATGACCAGCGTGCAGCTGAGCCAGTACGTGGGCGGGGAGCTGAACGACGCCTTCCCCGGCCTGACCGCGGACATGCACGACCCCGAGTTCACCGTGCACCTGGAGGTGCGGGACCGGGCGGCCTATGTCCACGGCGCCCCCATCGAGGCCGCCGGCGGCCTGCCTGTGGGCACGGCGGGCGCGGCGGTGACGATGCTGTCCGGCGGCATCGACAGCCCCGTGTCCACCTGGATGATGGCCAAGCGGGGCATGCGCCTGATCCCGGTGCACTTTTTCTCCTTCCCCTACACTTCCGAACTTGCCAAGCAGAAGGTGCTGGACCTGGCGAAGCTGCTGGTGCCCTGGTGCGGGCGGATGAACGTGCAGATCGTGCCCTTCACCCACATCCAGGAGGAGATCCGGGACAAGTGCCCGGAGGATTACTTCACCCTTGTCATGCGCCGGATGATGATGCGCATCGCCTGCGCCGTGGCGGCGGACAACAAGTGCGGCGCCATCATTACCGGAGAGAGCCTGGGCCAGGTGGCCAGCCAGACCATGGAGGCCATGGCCGCCACCGAGGACTGCGCCGACCGGCCGGTGCTGCGGCCCCTGGTGGGCATGGACAAGAAGGAGGTCATCGCCATCGCCGAGCGCATCGGCACCTTCCAGACTTCCATCCTGCCCTATGAGGACTGCTGCACCGTGTTCACCCCCCGCCACCCCTGCACCCACCCCAAGATCAAAAAAGTCCGGGAGGCGGAGGCCGCCCTGGACGTGGACGGTCTGGTGGCCGAGGCCCTGGCGGGGATAGAATTTGTGAAGATCGGATACGAAGGAGTTTATCATGGTCAAGAACTTTGACGAGAAGCTGGACGAATACGCCCACCTGCTGGTCCAGATCGGCGTGAATGTCCGGCCCGGACAGACGGTGCGGCTGCGCTCAGAGGTGACGTGCGCGCCCCTGGCCAGGAAATGCGCGGCGGCCTGCTATGACTGCGGCGCCCGGGAGGTGGTGGTGGAGTGGCGCGACGACTTCATGACCCGGGAGAAATACCTGCGGGCGGACGAGGCGGTGTTCGCCGAGTACCCCGCCTATATGAAGGAACAGCTGGACTGGCTGCTGGCAAAGGGTTCGCCCAGCCTGGCCATCGTCGGCGGCGACCCGGAGCTTTTGAAGGGCGTGGACCCCAAGCGTATCCAGACCTGGCAGCGGGTCAGCGGCCAGGCCACCAAGGATTACTTTGACGCCATGACCGCCAGCCGCTTCCAGTGGTCCATCGGCGCCCATCCCACCCCCGCCTGGGCGAAGAAGGTGTTCCCGGACATGCCCGAGGCCGAGGCCATGGACGCGCTGTGGGACGCCATCTTCGACGTGTGCCGCATCACCGGCGACGGCCGGGCCGTGGAGCGCTGGCGGGAGCACATCGCCACCACCGCCCGGCGGTGCGAAACGCTGAACCGCTATAATTTCAAGAGCCTGCGCTATACCAATTCTCTGGGCACGGACCTGACCGTACAGCTGCCGGATGACCACGTCTGGGAGGGCGGCAGCGAAAAAAGCGCCGCGGGCATCGAGTTCGTGGCCAACATGCCCACCGAAGAGATCTTCACCGCCCCCAAGTGGGACGCCGTGGACGGCCGGGTATACGCGGCCCTGCCCCTGGCCCTGGACGGGAACCTGGTGAAGGATTTTTACCTGGACTTCCGGGGCGGCCGCATCGTGGATGTTCACGCCGGCGAGGGGGAGGACATCCTGCGCCATTCCATCGACCTGGACGAGGGCTCCCACTACCTGGGGGAGGCGGCCCTGGTGCCCTACGACAGCCCCATCCGCAACAAGGGCATCCTGTTTTATGAGACCCTGTTCGATGAGAACGCCTCCTGCCACCTGGCCTTCGGCTCGGCCTATCCCACCTGCGTGAAGGGCGGGGCGGACATGACGGAGGAGCAGCAGAAGGCGGCGGGCCTGAACCAGTCCATCAACCACGTGGACTTCATGGTGGGCACGGCGGACCTCTCCATCGTGGGCACCACCCACGACGGGAAGGAAGTGCCGGTGTTCGTAAACGGCAATTTCGCGTTTTGAGGGGTTTGCTATGAACTGCGAGATACTTTGCGTGGGAACAGAGCTGCTGCTGGGCAATACCGTCAACACCAACGCCGCGGACCTGGGCGACATGCTGGCGGGCCTGGGGGTGAACGTGTTCTGGCACACGGCGGTGGGGGACAACCCCGCCCGGCTGGCGGAGGCGGTGGCCATCGCCAAAAAGCGGGCGGACCTGATCATCACCACCGGCGGGCTGGGGCCCACCTACGACGACCTGACGAAGAACGTGCTGGCGGAGTGCTTCGGCCGGAAGATGGAGTATCATCCGGAAGAGGGGGAGTTTTTGAGGGCGTGGTTCGCCAAGAACACGTCCATCCAATTCACCCAAAACAACCTCCAGCAGGCATATCTTCCCGAGCGGTGCACGGTGTTCCACAACGACTGGGGCACCGCCCCCGGCTGCGCCTTTGAAGAGGACGGCGTGCATGTGATCATGCTCCCCGGCCCGCCCAATGAGTGCGTGCCCATGTTCCGGCACTGCGCGGTGCCCTATCTGAAGAGCCTCTCCCATGAGACCATCTTCTCCCACCAGATCCGGGTGTTCGGCATGGGGGAGAGCGCGGTGGAGGACCGGCTGCGCGCCCGGATGGAACAGATGACCAACCCCACCCTCGCCACCTACGCCAAGGTGGGGGAGGTGATGCTCCGGGTCACCGCCAAGGCCCATGACGAGGCGGCCGCCGAGGCCATGTGCGCCCCGGTGGTGGACATGGTGAAGGCGGAGCTGGGCCATGTGGTCTACGGCGTGGATGTGGACAGTCTGGAGGCGCTGTGCCTGGGCCTGCTGAAGGAGAAGGGGCTCACCTTCGCCACGGCGGAGAGCCTGACCGGCGGGCTCATCGGCGCCCGGTTCACCGCCCTGCCCGGGGCCTCGGCGGTCTATAAAGGCGGCGCGGTCACCTACTGCAACGAGGTGAAGGCGGCCATGCTGGCCATCGACCGGGACATGATCGAGGAAAAAGGCGCGGTGTCCTATGAGACCGCCGCGGCCATGGCAAAGGGCGCCCGGCTGGCCGTGGGGGCGGACCTGGCCGTGTCCGCCACCGGCCTGGCCGGCCCAGACGGGGACGGGGTCCACCCGGTGGGCACCGTGTTCGTGGGCCTGGCGGACAGGGACAGCGTCTGGGTGCGGCAGCTTCGCCTGGGCACCCGCCGGGAGCGGGTCCGGGCCCTGGCCGCCAACCACGCCTTCGACATGCTCCGCCGGTACCTGCAGGGCTTGCCCATCAGCGAATGAATCCGGATACAGCGGAAAGTCCGTGCTCCTGGAAAAGAGCACGGACTTCGCTTATATATGGGCGGCCCCTTGCAGGCGCGGTCTGCGGCGGGCTCACCGGGCCGACAGGAGCATGTCGATGGCGGCCAGCAGCTGGGCCTTCTGGTCCGGGAGCATCCCCCGGATGGTATATTCGTCCAGAACGGTGGTGTCCTCGAACAGGCAGTCCTCCACCGTCAGCTCCCGGAGCATCAGCCGCTCCTCCGCCAGCACTTCCTCCGGGGTCATCTGGGTGAAGTGCCCGGCCTGGGCCTGGCGGTAAAGGGGCGTATCCGGATATAGGTGCAGCTTCAGGCACCAGATGTTCTTCGGGTGGGTGCGGTTGAGCATCCGGGCGGTTTCCACGGCGTGCAGGCGGGAATACTCCCGTCCCCCCAGCCCGGGGATGACGGTGACGAAATAGTCGATCCCCGCCCGGTCCAGCCGCTGGAGGGCCTCCACGGTCTGGGCGGCGGTCACGCCCTTTTCGCACCGGAGCAGGATGCTGTCGCAGCCGCTCTCCACCCCGATATGCAGCGCCCGGACCCCGGCGGCCGCCAGGTCCGCCAGCTCGCCGTCGCTCTTTTTGAGCACGTCATCCGCCCGGGCGTACATGGCCAGGGCCTTTACCCGGGGCATATGCCGGCCGACGAGCGCCCGGATGGCCAGCAGCCGGGACGTGTCCATGCAAAAGGGATTTTCCCCCAGCAGAAACAGCCGGGTCTGCTCCGGCTGGAGCCGGGCCAGCACCTGTACCCGCCGCTCCACCTCCTCCAGGGGGATGAGGCGGAACGGGTCCTTTGCAAAATCACAGAAGGCGCACCGGTGCCAGGAGCAGCCCAGGGCCACCTCCAGCGCGCCGCTGGTCTCCTCGTGGGGCGGGATATAGATGGTGTCGTGGGTATAGATGGAGCGGTACAGCTCCTCTCGGGTCAAAGCTTCTTCCATATGGATCGTCGGTCAACACATGTCAGATCCTCGCCAGATACTCCGCCGGAGTAAAGGCCACGATCCTGCTCTGCCTGAAATCCCGCACATTACGCGTGATGATATGATCGGCGTGGATGCGTTCGGCGGCCGCCGCCTGCACGGCATCCTCGAAATCATCCCATTGCATCTCCACCGCACGGGTGATGTCCGCCGCGGTAAGGTCCGCAAAGCGGAAGATCAGAGCCATCTTTTTCTGAACGTCCAGGACCATCTCGGCGTTTAGTTCTTTGCGCATCACATAGACGAGATCCGCGAAGGACAGGGCGGAAACATAGCCTTCAGCCTGTTCCGCTTCACACAACTTCCAGATCAAGGCAGAGTCCCTGTAATGAGGCTCCCGTTTTTGCAGCACATCCAGCAGGATGTTGGCGTCAATCAGCAGCTTCATATTTTCTCTTCACTCGCGCCGCCCGGACATCTTCCAGATCATGATCGCCCTTGAGGACACCGGTCAGAGAATCTGTGAGATACGACACCGCCGCGCCTTTGGGAATGAATCTGCCGACTTCTCTGCCGTTTTTCGTCACAATGACCTCGGCCCCGTGCATGACCAGGTTCAGATAGCGCCCAAAATTGTTCTGCATCTCTGTAGCAGTCGCCGTCGCGCCGACCATAATGAGCACCCCTTTCTTTTAGCTAAATTCATTATATCATATTTTAGCCATTTTGCAACGGGAACATTCTTTTTCCGGGAGGGAAAGAGAAAATCGCGCAGACCGCGAAGGCGATCCTGGATGCGCGGGCGCTCTATCCCCGGAGATGTTTGGCCGATCTGTACGACGATCGGTTCATGCAGCCCGAACATTGCGGCGTTATAATGGCCAGAGCCGCTGCAGTAACAGAGCGCCCATATCACCGGTAAGCCGGTGATATGGGCGCTTTTTGCCCTTGCGCACGCCGGGGCGGTCTGTTACAATAGAATTGCAGAACACGGACCGACAGACCCATGAAGGAGCGGGACAGATGAATAAGCTCTATCTTGTGACCGGCGCCACCGGCCATCTGGGGACATGCCTCACGGCGGAGCTGCTCCGCCGGGGCGAGCATGTCCGGGTCCTGGTGCGGCCCGGCAGGAGTTCTCTTGTGCCCCGGGGCGTCCAGGCCGTCGAGGGGGACGTGGCGCGGGAGGATACCCTCGCCCCCTTCTTTGACCGGTCCGGGTACGACAGCGTGGTCCTGCTCCACTGCGCCGCCATGATCACCATCGCCTCCAGGAAGGACCGGCGGGTCTGGGACGTGAACGTGAACGGGACGGAGAACGTGATGCGCCAGGCCCGGCGGGCTGGGGTGGAGCGGGTGGTCTATGTCAGTTCTGTCCACGCCATTCCGGAGCGGCCCCATGGCGAGATCATCTGCGAGGTGGCCGATTTCTCGCCCCACCTGGTCCACGGCCAGTATGCCCGCTCCAAGGCCGCGGCGGCCCAGCGGGTGCTGACCCATGCCCGGGAGGGGCTGAACGTGAGCATCGTCCATCCCTCCGGCATCATCGGCCCCGGGGACTGTGGCCGGCGCAACCACATGGTCCGCACCATCCGGGCCATGGCCAGCGGCAGGATACCCGTCAGCATGGATGGCGGCTATGACTTCGTGGATGTGCGGGACGTGGTGGACGGCATCCTCTCCTGCGAGGAACACGGCCAGGCCGGCGAGTGCTATATCCTCAGCGGCCACTATATGAGAGTCAGGGAGCTTCTCAGCGCCGTCTGCCGCCTCAAGGGGAGGCGTGAGAACAAGATCGAGCTTCCCCACGGCCTGGTGCGGCGTATCGCCCCCATCGCGGAGCGGCTGAGCCTGCTGGCCGGGGACCGCTCGCCGCTGCTCACCCCTTACTCCGTCTATACCCTGCACACCAACGGCCGCTTCTCTCATGAGAAGGCGTCAAGATCGCTGGGCTACAGGCCGAGAGCCATCGTGGAGTCCATCTGCGACTCGTTATAGGGGTGCCTTGCCACCTCTGATGATTTGGCGCACAGTCGTGCGCCAAATCATTTTGCCCGATGGCAGGGTGGAGGGGCCATAGCGCCGGCCCCGTCCGCCGCCCGCTGTCAGTGGGCGGGAACGGGCTCCGGGGGCAGGACCTTGTCGATCTTCGTGATGAACTGGGCGCAGACGTCCTCGACCTCTTCCACCTGCTCCGGCGTCAGAAGCTCCCCGTTGCCGTGGGCGATAGGATTGCGTGCGTTCTGCAGGATCTGGATATTCTGCTTGAACTGGTCCTTGGACCACGAAAAGCATCCCTTGAAGCTGTTCCACTCACAGAGCATCGCAATGCCAAGACCGGTAAAGTTGACGACATTGAGGATGCTGTTGCCCACCTCTTTCTTTTGGCGGGCGCCCGCCTGCATATAGAGCTGCTCATGCTCGTTCAAAAAGATCTCCCGGGTCGCAGTCATCAACAGCTGCCTTAACTTGTTCTCGCTGTTGCCGCCGTACAGCGTTTTGTATTTTGCCTCTATGAGTTTTTTCAGATGGCGCTGCGTGGCGGTGAGCTTTGGCCAGATATCGTCGATCTCGCCCTTGAAGGTCTCGGCCATATAGTCCTCGAACCGGCGGCAGACCGTAAGGTAGGCGCCGGTTCGTTCCGGCACATAGAGGTCTATGTATTCCTTGATGCCGTACTCGGTATCCAGCGAGGCCTTGCTCATGCAATAGCCCATCGCCATCAGCCTCTCCACCTCCGGCTGCCGCAGATTGAACCGGGGGCCGACGAACATCTGCAGCATGGCGGTCAGAAGCCCCTCCTCCTTTAGCAGCCGGAGGACGGCGTCAAAGCTGTCGCACAGGCAGTTGCAGGCCTCGGCGATATTCACCTTTTCGTTGTTCAGCAGGATATCGCCGATGATGGCCAGGTAATACGGCGATCTGCCGCAGCTGTACCAGATGCTCTTTTTCTGCTTGTCCGTCAAGGGCCCGCGCTCGATCTCCACATAGTCGAAAAATTCCTGTATCTCGCTGTTGGTGAAGCCAAAGAGGCCATGCTTTGAAAAGATGCCGTGGAGCGTGGAGCCGCCGAAGCTGTTCTGCTCGATAAAATAGATGCTTCTTCTGGAAAGGGTGACCACCGAAAGGTTTTGATTCTGCTGCAAAAGACCCCGGAACCAGCCGAAATTCTCCTCCCGCAGGCCAAACACGCTGCTCGCCTTGTCAAATTCGTCGATCACGAGGATGACATGCTTTTGCATGCGCTGCAGGACGAAAAAGAGCATATCCATCTGCTCCTTGGCCTCCATATCGGCGACCAGATCGTCGTCCTGGAACAGTGCGCGCAGCTTCTCCTTATCGAAAAAATACGCCCGGCACATCTCGAACAAGTCGGCACAGTCTGCGTCTATCTCTCCAGGGCCGATCTGTTTTAAGAGGGGCCGCAGGACCTCGCCGACCCAGTACCGCCAGAAGCCGCTCTGGCCGTCCAGAGTGCTCTCGATCAGATATACGTCAGGATGGTCCTCCTCCCGGAACCGGCGGCACGCCTCTTTCATCAAAGACGTCTTGCCGATCCGGTTCATCCCGGTGATGGACAGATTGACGCTGTTCCCCTGCACCGCGTTGGAAAAAAGCGTGTCCCGGAGGAACGCCAGTTCCCGGGTCCGCCCCAGGAACGAGCTGCCGGTAACAGGGTTATTGGGGTCAAAAAATCTTTTCATCGCCTTATCCCCTCTCTCTCAGCCATATGGAAAACAGCTGTACCTTGATGCGGACCTCCAGCCTGTCTATGCGCTCAGCCGTGATGTCCCGTCCCCGCGGGTCCATCAGCACGCCCCGCACGAAAAGCGAGTGCAGGATGCGCAGCTTCTCCTCCTCGTCGTCCCACTGGAGCCTCGAAAGCTCGCAGCGGCCCTCCCGGTCGGACAAGTCGGCGATGAGTTTGAGAAGCCTATAGGTGTGATCGACCTCGCTGCCCACCTGGGCGATGATCTCGTCGCCCTGGTCCTTCTTTTCGTCGTAGCTGTACTCGTTGTAGATGGGATCAAAGTCCCTCTTTTCGATGGGATTGTTCGGGGTGTCGAAGGCATACCCGGTGGCGACGGTATCCACCAGGCTCCGGGGGATCAGGGTGATCCGGTTTTTCATCATATAGTCCACCAGGGCGTTGCAGAATTTCATGAGATAAAAGGCGCTGCCGCCGGTGAGATCGTATATCCTGTCGATGGCCGCGTCGCCCAGCTGGCCCCGGAACCGGCTCGACCCGTCGGAGTACCGGACAGGGTCTTCGATCATATGCTTGGCGTCCTCCTTCGCCAGGTAGGACAGCCGTTTCTTGCCCAGGGTCCCCAGGCCGTTGACAGCGCCGCCGTAGTTTTGGTTGGCCACCTCCTCGTCGGTGGTGAACTTGTCCATGAAATCCTGGCCGACGATGATGTTGACGAATGCGTTCTCCTGGATCATGGCCCGCCAGCGGTTCAGGAAATCCTCGCTGACCCGGCGCTTTTTCATGTGGATATATATCTGGGTGAATTCGTCCACCATCAGGATGATGGGGTAGCGGTCCTGGAACACCGCGTGGAACACCTGGAAGAAGTCGTTGAAATATACCTCGCCCCCGTCGGAGAGGAGCTCGGCGGGAGAGGGAGCCTTCAGCCCGTTTTCGGTCAGCTCGGCCCGCAGCTCCGGCTTGGCGAAGGAGCTTATCTTGAAGGACGTGGTGATGGCCTGGAGCAGCATTCTGTAATATGCGTCCTTGTCCTGGCCGGGGCTGATGGACTGGGCGTTGATGCTCAGGACCAGCGCGTCCGGGTGCTCCTGCTGTATCCTCTTTGCCAGGAAGTTCATGACGGAGGTCTTGCCGCAGCGCTTCTGCCCATAGATCGCCACCATGCTGCCCGTCTTGAAGTGACCGGCGTCGTCCGTCAGCATCCGGTAGACCGTGTCGATGTCGTTTTCTCTGCCGAAGAACATCTCCTCCGCTTTGTTCTTTCCCGGCTGCATGGCCATACCGCCGGCGAAATGGGCGTATTTGTTCTCCCGGATATACTCCGCCGCCTCCGTCTGCCGGGGTATCTGGACGCTGACCGTCACCTCTTCCACCTGGTTCTCGGCAAAGCCCTTCTCCACATTGTAATGGCACGAGCGCTCGTACGCCAGGGTCAGAGACAGCTCCAGGACCTTCGGCGCGTCCGGATAGATCTGGATCGGGATGCTGATCTCCGCGGCTTTGCCGCCGACGATGGTCTGGCCCAGGCCCTGGGTGGTCCGGCTGCCGTTGTCGTCCACGATGAAGCCCGGGTCCTTGCCGTAGGGCCTGGCCTCTTTCAGCTTGATGTTCATGGCGGAGAGCCGCTGGCTCTCGTTGCTGATCTGCAGCCGCTCCCGCATCCCATCTCCCGCCAGCTCGTAGTGCTCCACCGTCAGTTCCGGCTGGAGCTTCTCGAACTGGTTGTCCAGATAGGCCGACAGCAGCTGCTGTATCTTCAGCATGAACGGCCGGATGAACTCGAAGGAGAGCTTGGAGGGGTGGCTCTCTGTCTGGGTGAGCAGGTGACGGATATTGCCGAACACGCTTTGCATCTGGCTGATCTTTCTGTCCACATCCTCCTCGCTGAGTCCGGCGGCTATGGTGTTCAGCACATTGACCGTGCTCAGGACCCGCTCCTGGTCTATGCCGAAGAAATACCGCCCCACCGCGTCGTTGGCGCTCTCCAGCTGGGCCAGGTAGTGGGGCACGTCCTCGATGACGGAGAACTGGTCCACGAACTGCCGGGCCCTTTCCAGATAGCCGTGGTAACGGATGTAGTACTGGCGGATGACGGCCTCTGCGTGTTCCTGTTCCCGCTTTCGCAGCATGCCGGTATCCTCTGTGACGCTGATCGTCCCCACAAGGATTTTTCGCAGCGACTGGGGCATGAGCTGCAGCAGGTCGCTGAATATCTGTTCAGGCAGGTTCAGAAGCATCCTTGAAAGGCCGTCGGGGTCCACACAGGTCCGTTTCAGCAAACCGGAGATGGCGGAGTCCTCCGCGCAGCGGGATGTGTTGATGCCCTCCGTCCCCTGGAAGAAGTCCACCAGGCAGCGGGCCTTCATGCGGTTTTTCGCGGTGTTGGGGAAGTTGTTCAAAAAGACGCTCTCGCAGTAATATTCTGCCTCCGCGGGCTCGGTGGCGCCGTCGGCGTTGATATACCGGTCGGCGTATTCGAACAGGATGGCGTTGCCCACGCCGTCGCTCCAGAACTCATCGTCCCCGGCGTAGTCCGCGGCGAACTGGTGGTGGAGCTTGGCGGCCGCCAGCAGCAGACCGGGGCGCAGATGGGCCGGGATGCCGCTGAAGCGGTCGGGCCTCCGCCGCGAGCCAAAGAACGCCCGCAGGCTCCCGATCAGCTTTCGCGCCTGGTCGGCCGTGCCGCAGAACCCGCCGTCGGAGAACAGTCTGCGGTCCTCGCTGGGGAGGTAGCCCAGGATGCTGTCATAGGAGAAGTTCTCTCTGGCGAACTCCAGCACCCGGGTGACCCGGATGTCCTCGTTGAAGCCCAGCTCGTCCGGTCCCTCGGGGTATTCGGGCATCTCCGGCTGAGGGGGCTGTTCATTCTCATCCCCCCGGGAGACGATCTCGTCGATGATGACGTTCCTGGCCCGGAGGACGGGCTTGCTGCGGTCCACGTCAAAGGAGACGAAATAGTCGAAGGCCTGCAGGTCGAACTCTATATCGCTGCTGCCCAGGATATCCTTGTGGGAGAAGTTCAGCTTGCTGCGCTCCCAGAGGATATACCCGTGCTTTGTGGGGTTGTCGTAATAGCCGATCTTGCCGGCGCACTTTTTCTGGTCGAAGGTAGCCTCGTTCAGGATGTGTTCTCTCAGCGTTTCGGGGTCCACGGCGCGCCGGACGATCTGGCTGGCCGCGGAATTGAGGAACTTGCTGGACTGGTCCGCGGAGAGATAGTCCCTCGCGTATTTTGCGGCCTGCTCGTACTGGCCGCTCAGCGCATCCAGCTGCATCCTGTAGCCGTTATAGGCCGACCGCCGGAGCTGGTAGCCATAGCGCTCCAGCGCGCCGTACATCCGGGGCAGACCGTTTTGGGCCACGCATATCTTGAAAATGACGTTGAAGCCAACCTCCGGCTGGATGAATTCCCGCTCCAGCATCTGCTCGGTCAGCCGCAGCTGCGTCTCGTAGTCGCCCCTGGCTTCCGCGTCCTTCGTCTGGGCGTCAAAGGCGGCCTTTTCCTGCTGCAGCGCCAGCTTATAGGAGGGGAGCAGCAGCTCCTCTGTGGAGACGGAGCTGACGACCAGGCTCTGCCCCTCGCTGCACAGCTCCGCCCGCACCTTCGCCCCGTCCTCGTAAGGGGTCAGGTCGGTCCTGGCGGTGTATATGCGCTCGCACTGCACTCTCTTGACCGTGCCGCTGCTGATGTATATCTTCCCCAGCTGATACTTGCCGCAGATATCGATGACGGTGCTGGAAAGAGGCCCCGGCCGGCGCTCGTCCACCGTCCGATGGGTCACGCAGCGGTAAAACACCTCCTGCTGCAGAAAGTCGTTCCCGCGAAGATATGCCGACACAGTGCCGTCCCTGACGACGCCCTCGTAACAGCGGACCATCTTGTCCACGGAAAAATACGCCCCGGGGGCGTACAGGCCCTCGATACGGCCGGCCTGCCACGGCAGCTGCTGGGACACGCCTCTGGAGAAGCTGTCCACCTGGCTGATATAGAGCTTTCCCGCATCCGACAGCAAGGAGTAGAGGCAGGGGAACACCGTGTGCTTGCTCAGCGTCAGCTTGGCGTAAAGCTCCCGGCTGACCACGTTGGTGATACGGAAGGTATAGGTATTATTGATCTGGCCCGACTGCTCGATCACATTGAAGGAGGTGATGAGCCCGCAGAAGAACAGCTCGTCTATCTCGGCGATGGGGATCTCGGCAGTCTTTTCCCCGATCCGGACAGCCAGTCTGTCCTCCGTGCGGGAGAGGAGCGTGCCGACGGTCTCCTTTCCCCTGCGGTGCACGACGATGGTCTCCCCCGGTACGAACGCGCCGGCGCTCTCGGGGGACAGGAACCATTTCTTGGTGGTGCTGTTCAGGGGCTGCACAGGCGCGGGCTCCGCCGCCGCGGGCTGCACAGGCGCGGGCTTCGCGATGGTGACATCCTCCGCTCCGTCCACGACCTTGTCCTGTTTGACACTGTATATCCTGGCCTTTTTGAAGCGGACCCTGGCGTTCATGGTCAACTGGTCCCAGACGCCTTTTTTGCATCTCGCCCGGATGAACTGGTAGTCGATCCCGTCGTCGCCCCGCACCAAACCGAATCCGGTGACCCAGTTGATATACTGTATCCGGCCTTCTTCCATTCCGGCCGGCAGTTTTTCCCGCCGTGGCACGGCGTCGTCGGCCTGCGGCTTCACATCCTCCGTGCGCAAAGTGACGCCCGCCGCCTCCCGTACCTTCAGCAGCGCATCCTCATATCCGATGGGCAGCTCCACATCCTGGCCCAGCTCTGCCAGCAGATAGACGGCGGCCTTGCACACCAGCGGCCGCGCGGCCTCCGGGCACTGCTCCGCCACGGTGAGGAACTGGCCGTAGCTGCGGGCCACCGCCGACAGCTCCGCAAACAACCGCAGCAGATTGGCGGAGGCATAATAGGAGGGCTGCCAGTCCTGCTGCAGGCGCTTGACCGTCTGCAGGCAGAGTTTCTCGTCCGCGGACAGCAGCGCGGCCTCGCAGCAGAGCTCGGGGACGTATTCGCAGTCCGTTTCCGCCGCCGCCTCCTGCAGCTGGCTGACGACCTTCTGGACGCGGCCGAACTTCGCGGCGACCTCGTTGATCTTGATGGCGTTGTTCAGCGTGTTCAGGGCCGGATCGCACCGGGCGTACAGCTCCCGGTCCTCCTCCCGCAGGGCCTTCTGCAGCAGGAAGATATCCACGTCGGAGTCGCGGATCTCCCCCACGAAAGCGTCCAATTCCCTGTCCGCGGAGGGCTGTCCGTCCTCCGCCGGCTGCTCGCCCAGCTCCTCATATGTGCCGATGACCTCGTAGGAGACCGGCTGCTGCCGGCCGTTCGGGCGTCCGATGCAGATGATGTCCTCGTCCAGAGAGATGACCTCTCCCGACACGTCCTTTCCGTTTTTCAGGGTCACGACCACGTGGTCGCCCACGCTGACCCCGCTCCGGATCATATCCTTTATGCCCGCCATGCCGCGTCCTCCCGCATCCCTCTTTATTCCTCCGGTCCCCGCTCCGCCGGCGGTCCGCACAACATCAAGGCGAAACGCACAGAAAACAAAACAGACTTCAATATCATTTCGACAATGAAGCCTGTTTTGAAAAACTTGGTGGCGGGAGAGGGATTTGAACCCCCGACCTCCGGGTTATGAGCCCGACGAGCTACCAGACTGCTCTATCCCGCGTTATTTGGACCATCATAATACCATGAAAACAGTCCGTTGTCAAGGTCTGTTTGGTGTCGAAGGGAGAGAAAAAGAGGGGCCGTCACCAGGGACGGCCCCAAAGAGTTCATTTTTCCTGCAGGGATTGGATGAATTCGTATATGGCCTGGGCGGAGTTGAAATTCTCCGGCTCCAGATCCGCCATGGAGATCTCCACGTCGAAGGCGTCCATGATCTCGTTCACCAGAGCGGTGATGTCGAACGAGCCCAGGATGCCGTCGTCGATCAGGGCGGTCTCCGTTTCAAAGTCCACGTCCGGGCGCAGGTCCCGCAGGATTTCCATCAGGTCTTCCATCAATATAACCTCCTTGAAGATCCAGGCGTCAGCCGCCTGTCAGCTTTTTCTCAAATTCCAGCAGGCCCTTGTCCCGCTCTTTGATCCGCCGGGCGGGGATGCCCACATAGATGCCCCAGGGCTCCGTGGACTTGTTGATAAGGGTCATGGAGCCGAAGGAGCAGCCCTCCCCGATGTGCACGCCCGGCATGAAGGAACAGCCTGTGCCGGTGAGCACGTGTTTTTCCAGCACCACGGGAAGGTTCTTTTCAAATCGGAACGCCCGGGGAACGGTGGGGTTGTTGAGGCTGGCCCCGGAGAAGTCGTCGCTGGTGGCGTAAAAGGCGTTGCGGGAGGAGATGCCGCAGAAATCCTGGATGGTGATGCTGGCCTCGCCGGCGTAAAGCTCGCAGTTGGAGCTGATGTGCACGTGGTCGCCGATGGTGATCTCTCCGTTGAGGATGGTGAAGTCGTCGATGAGCACGTGGCTGCCGAGGGAGATCTGCTCCGGCGTATAGATGCGGCAGGTGCGGCTCACCAATACCTGGCGGCCCAGGGCCTTGAACCCGATCTGCTGGAGCTCGGTTTTGGTGTAATAGGGGTTCAGCTTCATGTGCCCGCCTCCTGTTTCCCGTATAGTATCACAACCATATGGCAGATGCAACCGTCTTTCTGTCAGAAAAACAGCCCCGTTGCAAGGGGATATTCGTAATACTCTGCCCCGGCCATGGAATAGATGCGGCCGATGAACTGGAGCTGGCCGTCCTGGCCGATCCAGATCCGGTCCGTTTCGGCGTTGGCCGGGTCGGTGGTCCGGTCGTACTGCCCGGTATAAAATTCGTCATCGCCGGTGTCGAACTGGCCGTACAGATAGGTGAATTCCTCCCCCAGCAGCGCCTGCTCCAACTGGACCAGATACGCCGGGTCGACGTCCAGCTTTTCCAGCAGCTCCGCCCCGGACAGGGCCAGGCCGCTGGCCAGGTCCAGATTATACACTCCGTAGACCACCACGTCGTTCATAGGCGTTTTGTCCACCAGCAGCACGCTCAGCACATCGCCGGCGCTTTTGGTCGCCTCATAATACATCAAGTGGTCCGCCTCGCCGGCCGGTTCGGAGAACTCGGCCTCGATGGCTCCGTTGATGGCCTCCGCGCCGGGGCAGTCCAGGGCGATCCAGGGCAGCGTCCCCGCCGGGACGGGGGTATCCGTCACGCACTCCTCCACAGAGAGGGCGGTGAGATCCACCGGCGCGGGAGAGGCGGGGATATCGGTGGCGGACCCTTCGCCGGTGATCTCCGGCATGCCCTCCGGGACCACCGTGTCCGTGCCGGAGGCCGGCTCGGCGGGCAGGTCCGGCTGGGGGTCGTCCTCCCCCTCCGGCTGGCCGGCGGGTCCCGACTGGGTGGTGGGTTCCGGCAGGGAAGACGCGTCCTCGCCGTCCGTCCCGTCGAGGGCGGCGGCGCATCCCGCGGCCAGAAGGAAACAAACGGTCAGTATCCATGCGGTAAAACGCTTCATTTCAAACTCCTTTCCAACTGGGTCCGGTAGTAACGGAAGGCGGAGGGGAGAGAATAGCGCTCCTCCAGCTCCCGGGCTCCGGCCCATGTGAACCGCTCCGGCGCGGCGGCGCAGTCGATCCGCCAGCCGGTCATATCCCACTGCAGGTGGGTAAAGATATGCACGGCCTCCCCGCAGAAGACGGCCTCCGCCGGCTCGCAGCCCCAGGCTTGGGCCAGGGCCAGGGCGGCGGTCCGATCCAAAACGCCCTCCCGGTTGGGAAACTCCCACAGCCCCGCCAGCAGTCCTTTGTCCGGCCGCTTCACAAGGGCGGTCCGGCCGCCGCAGACCAGAAGAAAAACCGTCCGCTCCTGGATGCGCCGGGGCTTTTTTTCCGGCATGACGGGATAGTCCGTCTGCCGCCCGGCGGCATTGGCCGCGCACAGGCCCGCCAGCGGACAGCCAGGGCAGTCCGGCGTGCCCGGCAGGCACACCGTTTCCCCCAGCTCCATCAGCCCGGAGGTGAACGCGGCGCACCGGTCGGCGGGATACTGGCGCCGGAGCTGCTCCCGGAAGGCGGCTTTGACCTTCGCCTCGCCGATGCTCTCGCCACAGCAGGTCAGCCGGGCGCATATGCGCAGCACGTTCCCGTCCACGGCGGGGACCGGCAGCCCGAAAGCGATGGAGGCCACCGCCCCGGCGGTGTACTCTCCCACGCCGGGCAGCGCCCGCAGGGCGGCCTCGTCCGCAGGCAGTGCGCCGCCGTAACGCTGCATGACCAGCTTCGCCGCCTTGTGCAGGTTCCTGGCCCGGGAGTAATAGCCCAGGCCCTCCCACAGCTTCAGCACCTGTTCCTCCGGGGCGGCGGCCAGGTCCGCCACCGTGGGCAGGGCGGAGATGAACCGGGTAAAGTATCCCCGGGCCGCCTCGATGCGGGTCTGCTGGAGCATGATCTCCGAGACCCAGACCCGGTAGGGCGTGGGGTCCCGCCGCCAGGGAAGGTCCCGGGCGTGGGCGTCGTACCAGGGCACCAGGGCCGACGCCAGGCCCTCCGGCAGCTTTTCCACGCTCACACCCCCCGGCCCCTATTAAACCACACCCGTCCCCTCCGGTCAAGCGCCGGAAAGAAGAGGGATCGGGTCCGGCGGTGCGATTGACAAACCGGTCGGGCGGCGGTATTATTTTTGTATCGCCCCGGCCGGCCCGTTTGGCGCTTCTGCCGCAGGCCGCGGGAGGGGACTTAAAAGATCAAGAAAAAGGAGCGAGCGCCATGAGCAGGGAGATCTGCGTTTATCTGGACTTTCTGGAGCCCCATCACCGGGAGAAGATCGCCGCCACGGCGGCCGCCGGCGGCATGACCGCCCGGTTTTTCGGCCCGGAGGAGAAGACCCAGGCCCTGGCCTGCGCCAGGGAGGCGGAGGTGATCTATTCCGTTTCCCGGAAGCCGCTGACCTGCGCGGAAAAGGTGAAATGGTACTGCAGCGCCACCGCGGGGGTGGACGATATCTGCTCCAAGCCGGGCATGCTGCCCGCCGGGTGCCAGCTGACCAATTCCAATGTATTCGGCCTGACCATCGCGGAGCACACGGTGATGGTGACGCTGATGCTCCTGCGCCGCATGCCGGAATACCAGGCGTGGGTCCGGGAGCGGATCTGGCGGGGCGGCCTGTCCATCCGGTCCATCCACGGCCTGGAGATGGTGATGGTGGGCACAGGACAGATCGGCCGGTGCATCGCCCAGCGGTTCCGAGCTCTGGGCGCGGCGAAGGTGACGGGCGTGAACCGGTCCGGCCGCGCCGCGGCGGGCTTTGACGAAACGCTGCCCGTGTCCCGGCTGGAGGAGATCCTGCCCCGGGCGGAGCTGCTGGTGCTGGCCGTGCCGGGCACGGAGGACACGGCCCGGCTGCTGAGCCGGGAGCGGATCGCGCTGCTGCCGGAAACGGCGCTGGTGGTCAATGTGGGCCGGGGCTCCGCCGTGGACCAGCCGGCCCTGGTGGAGGCGCTGAACGACGGGCGGATCGCCGGAGCGGCCCTGGACGTGGTGGTGCCGGAGCCTTTGCCGGAGGACGATCCGCTGTGGACGGCAAAGAATCTGATCCTCACGCCCCATGTGTCCGGCAATTACACGCTGGCCTATACCCGGGATCGGAACGTGGAGAGCTTTTGCGAAGACCTGGACAATTACGCCGCCGGCCGGCCCCTGGCCCACCTGGTGGACGTTTCCCGGGGATACTGAGAAAAGGGAAAAAGGAACGGCCCGGAGCGGGAGCTCCGGGCCGTTTATTCCGCCGGGCCGTCCTCCGGAGGACGGCTGTCATAGCCGTCCAGGAAGGAGTGGACGCGGCCATGGGATTTGTAGGCCGGGAAGGTGTCCAGACAGACGGCGTGGAGGGCGGTGAAGATGTTTTTCTCGATGTTGGGCTCCTGCTGCCGCAGCGCGCGCAGAAGCTGTTTCACCTCCTGGCGCTTGGAGGCCAGCTCCCCGGTGGCAACCCCCTCCGTCAGGCGGCAGGCGCAGCGGAGAAAGTGCAGGTCGTTGTACCGGGCCCAGGCGATGATATCGTCCTCGTGGACGCAGTACAGCGGCCGGATCAGCTCCATGCCCGGGAAATTGGTGCTGTGGAGCTTGGGCATCATGGCCTGCAGCTGGGCGCCCCAGAACATGGCGATGAGGGTGGTCTCGATCACGTCGCTGAAGTGGTGGCCCAGGGCGATCTTGTTGCAGCCCAGCTCCTGGGCCTTGGCGTAGAGGTGGCCCCGGCGCATCCGGGCGCAGAGATAACAGGGGTTCCGGTCGGTGCTGTCGGCGGCGGCAAAGATATCCGAGGTGAACACGGTGACGGGGATGTGCAGCAGGGCGGCGTTGTCCTCGATCAGCTGCCGGTTGGCGGGGGCATATCCCGGGTCCATCACCAGAAACGTGAGATCGAAGGGCACCTCCGAGTAGCGGTGCAGCTGCTGCATGAGCTTTGCCAGGAGCATGGAGTCCTTGCCTCCGGAGATGCACACGGCGATCCTGTCCCCGGGCTGGATGAGCTCATATCGCTTCACCGCCTCCACGAAGGGACGCCACAGGGTCTTGCGGTATTTTGTGATGATGCTGCGCTCGACGCGCTGATATGGCTCCAGCTCCCGGCCCATGGTCCGCCCTCCCGAAAAAGTAAAGTAAAGTAGTATAATCGCCGCAACGCGGCCATTATAGCATTTTCCAGTCCGGTGCGTCAACGGCGGCTCCGGGGGCATATACTGCTCCGGGGGGCGTGGAAAATGGCAGAGCAGAAGAAGGACGCGGTCCGGGAAACGGACGGCTGCCGCCGGTCGCTGCGGCGGCTGCGGCTGCAAAACGGCATGGCGGTGCTTTTCACGGCCATGGGGGCCATGGGGGCGCTGGCGGTGCTGTCCGCGGCGCTCCCGGCCGGCCGGGGCGCGCTCATCGGCAGCGCCTTTGAGGCGTTCAAGCTCATCGCCGTCACGGTCCTGGGCTATGTGTTCGGCGCCAATCAGAACAGGACCGGGCCGGAGGAATGAAAACGCCGGCGCCTGAAATCAGGCGCCGGCCTTTTCGCTGTCCGGCACGTTCTTCAGGCCGTCCAGCAGGCTGCCTTTTTCCATGGTATATCCTCCCGAAAAATGTTGGTCTATAAAAATATTATACCATGTCGTGCGGTTCCGGCGTGAGCCGGGAGCACGACCGGTATTTTGGGGATATAATAGCGGCTTTGACGCTATTATATCATATCCGGGCCGGGTTTCCCACTGATTTTCGCGGCGGCGGTGGAAATCTGCCGGAGAACATGATAAACTGAGAAAAAACGTCCGGAGGGAGCCATGAAGGAAAACGTCACCCGCTCGGCCCTTGTGAGCATCGATATGGAGATGGGGTTCATCGATCCCCGCTCGCCCCACTGCATCCCGGCGGCGGCCGACGCCGTGCCGGTGCTGGCCCGGGCCGTGCGCACCGCCCGGGAAAAGGGGATCCCGGTGTTCTTTGTGAAACGGCAGTACCGGGCCGACGGCAGCGATGTGGAGCTGTGCCGCTGGGAGGGATGGCGGGCCGGAGGCCGGCCCATGGCGCCGGGCTCGGAGGGCGCCATCAGCGCCCAGGCGCCGGAGGGGCTCCGGCCCCAGCCCGGAGATTATACCATCATCAAGCCCCGCTGGAGCGCCTTTTTCCAGACGGAGCTGGATCTGATCCTGCGGCGGCTGGGCGTGCGCACGGTGATCCTGGCGGGGACCACCACGCCCAACTGCGTGCGCACCAGCGCCTATGACGCGCTGGCGCTGGATTATAACGTGATCGTGCTGTCCGACTGCACCGCCTCCCGCAGCCCGGCTGTCCAGCAGGCCAATTTGGAGGACATGGCCTGCGTGGGGGTGACGGTGATGACGGAGGAACAGTTCCGCTCCTATGACGGCAGCCAGATCCGCGATCCTCTGCCGGATATGCGGGCGGACCGGATGGCGGCGGGGCTGGACCCGGAGAGTTTTCTCCCGGAGGGAGAAGGCGTGACGGCCGTTGACCGGTGGTAAAGGAGAAAAAGGGTTTGAACGACAGTCAGGACCGCCCGCATTGCGGGTGGTCCTGACTTTATCCGATGTTGTCATTGGCGCCAATAGGGTTTGAGCTGATCTCAGTCTTTTCCGCGCAGATCCTCAAAGATCCACCCGCGCTCTTGCGAGGGCAGGCGCAGTTTATGGCAGGGGATGGTCTGGAAGTCCAGGGGCTCATGCGCCAGGTTTTGGGCGGCCTCGCCGTCCCCCAGCTCTGCCGCCCGGGCAAAATAGGCCTCCGCGTCATCCTGGGATCTCTCCGTACCCAGGCCTAGGAGGCAGCAAAGCCCGCAGTTGAAGGCGGCGTCTGCGTTCCCGGCCTCGGCGGCATCCCTCCAAGCGTAGTAGGCGTAGGAAAGAGCGCCCTCCTCCAGCCATTCCATGCACAGATGGGTCGCCGCTTCCTTCATCAGCTTTTCGGTCTTAGGATCGGACGGCTCGACAGCCGCAGTATTCTTCTCCATCCAGGCGATCTTATCGGCGTTGACCTCCACCAGGTAACGCCGCAGGGTGTCCTTCACGTCCAAGCCCTCGTCGTCCGCCTTTTTCAACCACCAGATGGCCTTGTCATGATCCGCCTCGGTGCCCAGGCCGTCGTGGTACATCTCCCCCAGCCGGGGCCAGGAATCCACGTCGCCATGTTCGGCGGCCAGCCGGTACCACCGGAAGGCCTCGTCCATGTCCTTGGCCACGCCGTCTGCCTCGTAATAGATGCGGCCAAGCTCCCGCCGGGCCAGGAGATGCTTATTTTCTGCCGCCTGTCTGAGCCAGCGGATGGCCTCGTCCATATCCTGGGGCACGCCTTTTCCAGCCTGATAGGCCAGGCCCAGGTCATACTGGGCCTCGGCGTCCCCGTCCTCGGCGGCCTGCTTCAGATACTCCGCGCCCTTGGCCAGATCCCGCGGCCAGCCCCTGCCGTAAAAATAGGTCTCGCCGCACAGGAACCGGGCCTCGGTGTTTCCGGCCTCTGCCGCCTCCTCCAGGAGCTTCAGGGCTTTCCCGGTATCCGCGTACACCGGCTCCCTGCCCCCCTGGTCCGCCGGGACGCCGTGCAGGTACATCTTCCCGGCCCGCACCATCGCCTCCACGTTCCCCATGGCCGCCGCCTCTTCGAACCAGACCGCCGCCACGCGGTTGCTGTAGACGTTGGCTTCTTTGTCGCTCAGAAGCTCCCCCGCCAGCAGGGCGGCCTCCGCGCTCCCCGCGTGGGCGGCCTTGGAAAACCAGTCCAAAGCCTTTTCCGACCATCGCTGGCCGCCGGGGTACTTCCCATCGTGAAACCGGCCCAGGGCGATCATGGCCTCCACGTCGCCCTGATCGGCGGCCTTTTCCAGAAGCTCCACGCCCCGCTTGGCATTGCCGCTCTCCAGCGCCGCAAGGCCGTCCTCCCGGAGCTTTTCCTTGCTTTTTCCAAATCCGAATATGCCCATATTCGCACCTTCCGCGGCAGGTCGCCGCGTATTTTTTCGCTATGCGCCGGCAGGGAAGGCGTTATTCCTCTTCCGGGGCGTCCGCGTCCGTCTCGAACTCCAATTCCTCGCCGCAGCTGGGGCACTGGATGGAGCCGCCGGCCAGAACGCTCTCCTCGAAGGTGATGGTCTCGCCGCAATTGGGGCACTGGCACTCGTAAAACACCGTTTCGCCGTCCCAGTCCTCGATCTCGCCGTCTTCGTCCTCTTCGCCGTCCTCGTCCTCTTCCTCGCCGAAGAGCAGATCCTCCACATCCTCCAGATCCTCGCTGATGGCGTCCAGGCTCTCGCCCAGCTCGGCCAGGGAGCCGTTCAGATCCTCCTGGTCCAGAGCCAGATCCTCCAGGATGTCCAGGATGGTGGTCAGGAGCTTTCCCTCCTTGGTGGAGGGATCGGTGCCATAGCCCTCGGCCAGGCCCTTCAAATACGCAACTTTTTCAGCAGTGGTCATGGCAGAAGCCTCCTATGGAGCGTCCGCTCATCCCTTGGCCCGGCCCAGGTATTCCCCGGTACGGGTGTCGATCTCGATGCGCTCGCCCGGCTCGATGAACAGGGGCACCTTGATCTCGGCGCCGGTTTCCAGGGTGGCGGGCTTGGTGGCGTTGGTGGCGGTGTTGCCGGCAAAGCCGGGGTCGGTCTCGGTGATGGTCAGGGTCACGAAGTTGGGCGCCTCCACGGAGAACACCACGCCCTTGTAGGAGCTGATGGTGCAGACCTCGTTCTCCTTCACAAAGCGGAAGCCGTCGGACAGCTTCGACTTGTCGATGGGGATCAGCTCGTAGGTCTCGCCGTCCATGAAGTAGTAGATATCGCCGTCGGCGTAGCTGTACTCCATATTCTTGCGCTCCACGTAAGCGTTCTCGAACTTGGCCGTGGGGTTGAAGGAGGTCTCCACCACCGCGCCGGTGATGACGTTCTTCATCTTGGTGCGGACAAAGGGGGAGCCCTTGCCGGGTTTGACGTGCTGGAACTCGATGACCTGCATCACCTGTCCGTCCATCTCAAAGGTCACGCCGTTGCGAAATTCGCCTGCAGAAATCATATAAGCATCCTCCGTATGAGTGTTTTGTTCAAGCGATTTATTTTACTATATTTTTTCCAGTTTGACAACCCCAATCGGACACGATCACAGGATGATCAGCTGTTTTGGGGCTTTCGTCAGGTTTTCGGCCTGTCCGCCGTGGAGCCAGAGCATATCCTCGATGCGCACGCCGAACCGGCCGGGCAGGTAGATGCCCGGCTCCGCGGAGATGACCACGCCCTCCGGCAGCGGCTTGTCGTTGCGCAGATGGGCGCCCGGGTCCTCGTGGATCTCCAGGCCCAGGCTGTGGCCGAAGCCGTGGCCGAAGTATTCGCCGTAGCCGGCGTCGGCGATGACCTTGGCGGCCGCCTCGTGGATCTGCCGGCCGGTGACGCCGGGGCGGCCGGCGGTCTCGATGCCCGCCAGCTGGGCGGCCAGCACGGTGTCGTAGACCTTGCGCATCTCGTCGGTCACGTGGCCCACCGCGACGGTGCGGGTCATGTCGGAGCAGTAGCCGTTGTAGAGGGTGCCAAAGTCCATGGTGATGAAATCCCCGTCCTGGACCTTCTTGTCCCCGGGCACGCCGTGGGGCATGGAGCTCTTGGCGCCGGTGACCACGATGGGGTCGAAGGAGTTGCCTTCGCCGCCGTATTTGTACATGCGGTAGACCAGCTCCGCGGTGATCTGCTTCTCCGTCAGGCCGGGGCGGATGATGCCCAGGACCTCGTCCAGGGCCTTTTCCGCGATGCGCTGGGCGGCGACGATGCAATCCACCTCTTGCTGGTCCTTGCTGGCCCGCAGGGCGGGGAGGATGCTGTCTTCCCGGACCAGGGGCACGCCCACGGCCTTTTCCAGCCACTCCCACCTGGCGTAGGACAGCCGGTCCGCCATGGCGCCGGCCTTGTCGAAGCCCTCGGCGGCAAAGATCTCGCCCAAAATGGCGCCCAGGTTGCGGTCCCGGGAGGTGCACAGCACTTCCATATCCCGGATGGCCGCCCGGGCGGCTTCCACATAGCGGGAATCGGTGATCACCCAGGCCTTGTCCCGGGAGATGACGGCGGCGCCGTCGTCGATGTGGAACCCGCAGGCGTAGCGGATGCTGACCGCGTCGGTCATCACCAGCGCGGGCAGCTGGCCCAGGGCCTGCTGAATCTGTTTTACATGTGACATGGATCGGATCTCCTTTTTATGTTGCAGTATGGATCGATTATATCAGACGTCCGGCCGGAGCGCGGCGGGCAGAGCGTCCGGCGGGAGGGGGTCCTCCGTCCAGGGGCCGGTCCAGTCCACGCCGTCAAACAGCGCCGGGCCGCCGCCGATGGTGAAGAACACCGCGTCCACCTGGTCCAGCGCGCACAAAGACGCGGTCATGGACCGGACGGCCAGACTTCGGTCCCCGACGGGAAGAGAGGCGAAAAAGCTCTCCGACAGGTCCACCGTACAGGCAGTGCCCTGCAGGGTCACCCGGCCGGCGGTCCCGCTGCCGGAAAACAGCGCCGGATAGCCCGGCTCCGCCGCCGTCAGCAGCGCCGCCAGCACCGCCTCCGGCACAGAGTCGTGCTCGCCGATGCTCACCCGCCAGGGCAGCGGCTCCACCGCCTTCAGACCCGGCAGGGGCAGGTAAAGGTCCACATCCAGCTCGCCCCGGTTCTCGGACACCGGACCGATGGCCTCCTCATACCGGCCGATGGGCTGGGCCAGAGAGCGGTAAACGTACTTATCCAGGGCCTGGCCCTCCACCAGCAGCTGTACGCTGTCCACCTGGGGCAGGGCGGTGAGGGAGTCCACGATGGAATAGATTGCCAGCCGCTCGCCCGCCGCCGAGCGGGGCCGGCCGTCATAGAACGCCGCGGACAGATCCACGGTGCACACGCCGTCCTCCGTCTGGCAGGAGAGGAGCTGGGTCCCCTCCGGGATGGCGCTGCGCAGTTCCCGGCCGTTGGGGCCCCGGAGCAGCTCTTCCACCACATAGCGGTCCGCCGCGGCGTCCTCCTCCAGGGTCAGGCTGTGGTACTCGCTGACGAGCCGGCGGCCGTTGCCGTCGGCGAAATACAGCCGCAGCTGCCGCACATAGGGATCGGTGTCCGTGGCCAGCAGCAGCGCGTCCGCCGGCACCAGACCGGCAAACAGCTCCCGGTCCCCGGCGGCCACGGTGACGGACTCCACTCCGCCCACCTGGCACAGCGTCAGCGCCGCGCAGAAGGCCGCGGCGGTGCGGTCCATATCGTCCATATCCAGATAGCCGGGAGAGAAGCGGACCGTCAGCTGGCCGTGGTCCAGGCTCCAGTCCTCCACGGTCACCCCCTGGGGCAGGGGGCAGAAAAGGCCCTCGGTGTGGCTGGGAGAGGCGAACAGGGCGATGGCGGCCTCCAGCTGGGAGGGGGCGTCTGCCGGGAGGGGACATGTTTCCCAGCCAATAAGCGAACCGTAGGGGTCGGCGTCCTCCGCCGCGGCGGGGTCTACCGCCGTCAGACGGCAGACGGGAAAGCCGTCGCTCTCCCCGGCCTCCTCCCCCTGGGACCAGGGCAGGGAGAAGGGGAGGTCCAGCTGGCCCGGGTCGAAGGAACAGCCCGCCAGCAGCGCCAGCGCCAGAACGATGGCTAAGATGCGGCCGGTCATGGTCTTCCCCCTCCTTTCCGGGCGGCCAGAGGGAAACTGACGGTGAAGGTGGTGCCCCCCTGCTGCCGGGGGTCTACCCGAATGGCGCCGCCGTTGGCCTGGACCGCGTCGTGGACGATGGCCAGGCCCAGTCCGCTGCCGCCGCTGGCCCGGGAGCGGGCCTTATCCACCCGGTAAAACCGCTCGAAGATGTGGTCTATATCCTCCGGGGGGATGCCGATGCCGGTGTCGGACACGGTGAGCACGGCCCGCTCTCCCTCCCGCCGCAGGCAGAGGGATACGGACCCGCCGGGGGTGTTGTATTTGATCCCGTTTTCCACCAGGTTGAAGATGACCTGATAGAGATCGTCCGCCGAGGCGGACACCACGCAGCCCTCCGCCAGCGCCGCCTCGATGGTCACGTTCTGGGCGGCGGCCAGGGGCTGGAGCAGCTGCAGCGTCCGCTCCGCCACGTCCTTGACGTCCACCGGCTCCCGCTGCCGGACCGTGACGCCGGAGTCCAGCTTCGTCAGACTCATCAGCTTCTCGGTGATCCGCTGCAGCCGGTCGGCCTCGCTGCCGATGTCCCGGGCGAATTCCCGGGTGGTGGGCCCGTCCATGGAGTCGGACTGGGCGATGCTGTCGCTGAGCAGCCGGATGGCGGCCAGAGGGGTCTTCAGCTCGTGGGAGGCGTCGGACACGAACCGGCGGCGGGCCTCCTCGGTGCTCTCCAGCCGCCCGGTGAGCACGTTGAACTCGTCAGACAGCTCCGCCAGCTCATCCCGGCCGCGGACCCGGATGCGGTAGGAGTAATCCCCGCTGCGGACCACTTCCATGGCGGCGCTCAGCCGCTTGATCCGCCGGGTGAGAGTGGACGCCAGCACGAAAATGATGACGAGGCCCGCCCCGCCGAACAGGGCGGACATGTTGCGCAGGTTCCTCTGCAGCCCCGCGATGATCTCGCCCTGGGACTGGTCGTGGTCATAGAGGAACACCGCCCCTGTGATGGCGCCTCCGGCGGAGACCGGAGTGGCGCAGCGGCTGGTAAAGGCCGCCTCCGCGTGGGAATAGGCGCAGGAGAACCAGGCGTATCCGTCCAGCGCCCCGGCCACCTCCGTCAGCAGGCCGTAACGGCCCACGGCGCTGTCGTCCTGGTCGGTGTCGTAGAGGATCAGCCCGGTCTGGTCCGTGACCAGCATCCTCGTCACCGGCGCCACGTCCAGCAGGTTCACCACCTGCTCCACCGACTCGGCCGTCAGCACCTCCAGCGCCGACAGGGAGCTGGAGATCACCGAACCCTGGGACTGCAGGGCGCTCTGCTTGGCGGAGATCACCATGTCCCGGCTCACAAGGATCGGGTAGATGTTCACGAACAGCAGCAGCGCGGCTGTAAACAGGGAAAAGGCGGCGGCCAGCTTGAACCGGACGGACAGGCCCCTTCGTTTCTGTTTTCGCTCAGTCCTTGAAATAGTACCCCACACCCCATTTGGTGATGATATACGCCGGCTCGGCCGGGTTGGGCTCCAGCTTCTCCCGGAGGCGGCGGATGTGTACGTCCACGGTGCGGATATCGCCCTGGTAGTCGTAGCCCCATATCAGGTCCAGCAGATTCTCCCGGGAAAAGACCTTCCCCGGCGAGCGCATCAGCAGCTCCACCAGGTCGAACTCCTTGGCCGTCAGCTCCACCGGCCGGCCGTCCACCTGGGCGGAGCGGCGCTCGGTGTCGATGACCAGTCCGTCCCGGACCAGCTGCCGGGCGGGGCCGTCCCCGCCGCCCTGCAGGTTGGCCCGGCGCAGCAGCGCCCGGACCCGGGCTTTCAGCTCCAGGATGTTGAAGGGCTTGGTGATGTAATCGTCCGCGCCGTACTCAAAGCCGATGAGCTTGTCGGTGTCCTCGCTTTTGGCGGTGAGCATGATGATGGGCACGGTCGAGAACTCCCGGATCTTCATGCAGGCGCTCAGCCCGTCCAGCTTTGGCATCATCAGGTCCAGGATGATCAGCCCATATCCCCGGTCCCGGGCCATGGTCACGGCGGTCTGGCCGTCATAGCAGGCGTCCACCTCATAGCCCTCGTTCTCCAGGTTGAATTTTATCCCCTTGACCAGCAGCTCTTCGTCGTCCACTACCAGGATCTTCATGGCGCGCTCCTTGTTCCGAATTCGATATACGGGGCCATGGCCTCATAGGTGGCCGGGCCCACGCCCTTGACGGCCAGCACGTCCTCCGGACCGGTGAACGGGCCGTTCTCCGCCCGCCAGGCCAGTATCCGCTCCGCCAGTACGGGCCCAATGCCGGGCAGCTCCTGCAGATCCTCCGCCGTGGCCTCGTTCAGGTCCAGCCCGCCGGCCCGGGCGGCCAGGGCCGTTCTTTCCAACGGGGAGAGGATGAGCTGGCCGGCGCCGCCGGTATGGGCGTACAGACCCACCGTGCCCGCCGCCAGAAGCGCGGTCACGGCCCACAGGACCGGCCGGGCAAAGCCCGGTTTTCGTTCAGCCAATTTTTGCATGAAAGTTTAATAAAGACAGAGGTTGCTTTTTCCCGGGATTTTTTTTATAATAAGTCCAACGTCCCGCGCTCTCTATCATACCATACTTTCACGGAGAATGACATGAAAAAATTCAAGCTGTTGTCCTTTCTTCTGATCATATCGCTGCTCACAGCCCTTGTCCCCGTGCCGGCCCTGGCGCTGGACGATCCCGTGGTGGCGGCCCAGGCCGCCGTCGTGATGGACGCGGACACGGGGGATGTGATGTACGAGCTCAACGCGGACCAGCGGTATTTTCCGGCGGAGCTGACCATGGCGATGACGGCGCTGCTGGTCTCCGAGGCCGTCAGCAACCGGACCGTGGCCCTGTCGGACCTGGCCACGGCGTCGGAAGACGTGCGGTATAATATGCAGGACAACAGCACCTCCATGGACCCCATCATCCACCCGGGCGAGGCCCTGTCCATAGAGGATCTGCTGTACGGGGCCATGCTCGGCTCCGCCGCCGACGCCTGCAACGTGCTGGCGGAGCATCTGTCCGGCTCGGTGAGCTCCTTCGTGACCGCCATGAACAAGCGGGCCGATGAGCTGGGATGCACCAACACCCACTTTGCCAACGCCAACGGCCAGGTGGCGGAGGACCATTACTCCACCGCCATGGACCTTGCCATCATCGCCCGGCAGCTGCTCAGCAGCCCCCAGATGCTGAGCATCTGCAGCGCCGCGGAGCATACCGTGGAGGCCACGGAACAGTCTGAATCCCGGAAACTGACCAACCGCAACGAGATGCTCATCCCCACCAGCGACAACTATTTTGACCGGGCCTATGGCGTGAAGAACGGCTACGCCGACGAATATGGCCGGTGCATGATCGCCGCCGCGGAGTGGAACGAGATGAACGTCATCGTGGTCGTGATCGGCTGCCCCAATGTGGGCGACCAGTTCCGGGCCGCCCGGTCGCTGTTCGACTGGGTGTTCGCCAACTTCAGCTACCGCTCCATCCTGTCGGCCACCGACGTGCTGGCCACCCTCGATGTGAACATGGGCAACCCCAGCTCCGTGGGCGTGCGGGCGGAGTCCGGAAAATCCATCATCCTTCCCAACGACCAGCAGCTGGGCGACATCCGCTATGAGGTGCAGTACACCCACGAGCAGGAGGGCCGCCAGCTCCAGGCGCCGATCAGCGCCGGGGAGAGTTTGGGCACCATCACCGTATATCTGGACGGGGAGAACTTCGGCTCCTCCCGCTTGGTGGCCGCCTCCACCGTGGAGATCTCCCGGCTGGAGTACATGCGCACCCAGCTGGACGGCATGTTCCAGACCCCCGCCGTCCGCCAGATCATCACCATCCTGATCATCCTGCTGGCCATCTATCTGCTGCTGATGGTGTTCTATTTCGTCCAGCGGTTCCGCCATCTGCACAGCCTGCGGGTGGCGAAAAAGGACCGGGCCATCGCCCAGTCCCAGCAGGAGGCCCAGTGGATCGACGACCCGGAGGACGACGAGGACGACTATGACGACGGCCCCGCCGGTTACATCGACCAGCCGGAGGACGGCGGGCAGGACGACGACGGCTATGACGACGGCCCCGCCCCCCGGGGCGCCCACTCCGCCGACGAGGATTATTTCGACAGCTACTTCAAGGGATGACGACAGATCATAACGCCCCCGGGACGCAGTGAACTGTACCAGGAGGAACGGACAGGGAAAAAGCCCCTAGTGTAAGGGAATAGGTAGACGGATGTGCGAAGGCATGTCCGTCTATTTTAACAGCATGCGTTCCGTGTTGT